>CAMYXQ010000029.1 GCA_947303105.1 uncultured Caryophanales bacterium
GGAACCGAATTGGAATGTCTCGCGGTGTTCTTTATAGAAAGCGATTTGCTTCTTCAGAATCTCTTCATCGAGCGGCGACATATCATTGAGATCCAGTTCATAACCGAGGATGCCGAAGGCGGCCACGTCGAATTTGTCGTCGAGGGTCGTCTCGCGGAGCAATTGGTTGCTGACCTTCGCGGCGACATGGTTGCTCATGACCGAGAGAGGATAGCCGAGCGAAAGCCCACTTTGGATGAGAATGCGCTGGAACGAATCGGTGCAGTCGCTCATCCAGCTTTGGGCGAAGAACGAGAGCATGCCAAGGTCGAAACGGTTGCCGCCCGAAGCGCAGTTCTCAAAGAGAACTTCGGGGAAATCGGCGACGATTCTGCCGAGGACTTTATAAAAAGAAACATAGTAATCATAGATGAAACTGGATTGACCATTCGGATCGGCGATGTCGGAGAAAGGACGATTCATGTCCCATTTGACATAACTGATCTCCGCGCTCTTGAGGACGCCCGCCACCGCTTCATAGACGAAGTCGCCGACTTCGGGCTTCGTGAGATTCAAAACCCATTCGTGACGGCTCTTAGAGGGAGCAAGGCGCGCATCGCGGATGATCCAATCGGGGTAGGCGCGATACAAATCGCTGTCTTCGTTGACCATCTCCGGCTCCATCCAGATGCCGAATCGCATTCCGAGTTTCTTGGCGTGCTTGGCCAGACTCTCGAGTCCGCCGGGGATTTTTTTCTTATTGACGGTCCAGTCGCCCAAACCGGCTTTGTCGGAATCGCGGGCACCGAACCAACCATCGTCGAGGACGAAGAGCTCTGCCCCGATGTCGGAGGCTTTCTTCATTAAGCTTTCGATCTTCGCTTTGGTGAAATCGAACATCGTCGCTTCCCAGTTGTTATAGACGACGGGGCGTGCCTTATGAGCAAAGCTCATCGGGACGACGGATTCGCGGACGAAGGATTGGAAATGCTTCGAAACGCCATCGAGCCCGGAATCGCTATAAGTGAGGACGGCGATCGGGGAGGCGAAGGAATCGCCTTCTTTGAGATGGCGGTGCAAACCATTCGGGGAGATACCCGTTTGAACGGTGATATTCCCGAAGGTATCGAGTTCCGCCGCTTCTTCGTGGTTGCCGCTATAAACGAGGTTAAAGCCATAGGCGTTCCCGCCGAAGTGACCCTTGTTGGCTTCGCGGATGGCAAAACACGGGTTGTGGCGGTTGCTGGACGCGCCATTATCGCTGCCAAAGGCGAAACGGCCCGGCTTCAAAGCCATGATGGCCCGGTTGCCTTCGTTGGCCCAAGAACCATAGGTGGAAACGAGTTCGTAAGAATGATTGGGAAGCGATAACGAGGATGAGGCGAACCGACGGACGACGAGGTCGCCTTCCGCTTTGAGGACGGCGTATTTGCCGATGACGTCGGTCTCTTCATAAACGATATAGTGAAGTTCCAAGGAGGAACCTTTTGCTTTGAGATTGAGGACCAATTCTTCAGAGACCCCGCGCGGGGTCGGAAGGCAAGGATGATTCTCCGCCTGACGGACTTCGGCGGATTCGAAAACGAAGTCGGTGATGTGACCATCGGCGAATTCAAGCTCGACGGACGGGGTGCGATAATCGCCTTTCCCGAGGGTGCTCACTTCGAGAGGAAGGACATCCAAGGTCAGCATCTTCGATTCATCGGGGAGATAGGTGGTTGAGGTTCCCATCGCATGGGTCACCTCGCGGAACAAAACCGCGATGTCGGGATCGTCCGGGAGGCGTTTCCCGTAGTAGAAACACGCCGGTTTCCCGACCAATAGGCCGATGACATAACTCGTGTTTTTGGTGGAGATAATCCAACCATTTTCTTTGCAAATCACCATATTTTTCACCACCGATTGCTTACTTTCTCCGCAAAACCCGTCTGGTTTTTGATTTCGATCAGTTTGCCATCCGGGAGGCGGAATTGGCCGCTGAAACGGCCGAATACCTGATTCTGATCGCTCTTGATGAGGAGGACGTTGGCCCCGCCGTGCCGATTGAGGATCGGTTCAAAAACGAGATCGATGTCCCCGCTTTCGGAGACGATCCGCCAGGGGCTGAGGAAGTCGTCCTTCTTCCCTTCTTTGGGGATTTCGAAACGGACGTCATTCAATTTATATGCTTCTTCGTCGACGAACAACATATTTTCGCTCGCGGCGCGCGTATCGCCGAAGCCGTAACCCAGGTTCCAACCGATCTTATGGCCGTCTTGGAAGCAACTTAGCGAACTCCAATACCAGGTGTTCGAATAGGTCCAGACACCGCGGCCCCAGTCAAGGACGCCGATCGAGCCATCGAAGTCCCACTCGCGTTCGCCGAGGGTCGCTTTGCCTTTGGCGGCGAGGTTATTGATCTTCTGGTTGTAATAGAAGTGCCGTTTCTTGAGGAAAGGGGTGGCGATGACCATCGACTTCCCGGCGGTCGTTTCCTCTAGCCACAAATCGATATGCAGGTCTTGCTTCTGGTGGAACGACTTCCATGTTCCGAATAAGTGGCGTTTGCCGTCCTTATGCTCGAAGGTGAGGTCCACCGCTTTGTCGGCGTAATGGGTGACGCCTTCGCCGCTGGAAGGCGGAAGATTCCGTTTCCCGAAGGAGAAGGCCCCCATGCGGGATTGCTCCAAATAGGAACCATTCTCGAAGTCGAGGATGGTGCAGCTGCATAAATCCATGTAGGAGTTATCGTCGATCGTCAAAGCGATCCCATAACGGTCATTCCCGATATAGTAGTAATCCCATTCTTTGATGCGGGATTTCATCCCCTTGATCGCTTTGCGGTCATATTCTTTGACCAAAGAGAAGGCGTATCCCGCCTCGCATAAGGATCCCTCTTCATTTAGAAGAGGACCCGCCGATAGCAAATGTTGTTCCATGCCGATATTGTAGCACAAAAATCGCTTTGTTCATTGAGAACAAAGACCTATAATGTGTGCCGAAAGGAACTCATTTCATGAATAATTTCAAAAAGTATATCGCTGAATGCATCGGTACCTTCGTCCTCGTCGTCCTCGGCTGCGGCGTCGCCATGTGGTCCGGCGTCGACCTCGTCGCCACCTCCCTTGCCTTCGGCCTTGTCATCGTCGCGATGGCCTACTCGATCGGCCGAATCTCCGGCTGCCACATCAACCCGGCCGTCTCCCTCGCGATGCTCATCGCCAAGAAGATCTCCGTCAAGGAATTCTTCGGCTACATCATCAGCCAGATCATCGGCGCCTTCGTCGGCGCCCTCGTCGTCAGCCTCTTCACCAAAGACTTCGCCGCCGTTGGCGCGAACGCCGTCAGCGGTGACCTTCTCCTGGCTTACGGCGATGTCGGCGGCCTCTTCGTTGGCCTCGTCGTCGAAATCGTCCTCACCTTCGTTTTCGTGCTCGCCATCCTCGGCGTCACCCACAAAGATGACTACGGCAAGATCGCCGGCGTCGTCATCGGCTGCAGCTTGATCCTCGTCCACCTCCTCGGCATCCGCCTCACCGGCACCTCGGTCAACCCGGCCCGTTCCATCGGTCCGGCGATCGTCGCCATGTTCGCCGGCGAATTCGAGCCGATCAAAGAGATCTGGATCTTCATCGTCGGTCCTCTCGCTGGCGGCGCCCTCGCCGCGCTCGTCTACCTTCTCGCCATCAAAAAGAAAGCGGGCAAAGACGAAGTCGAAGCGAGACCGGAAGAAAAAGCCGAATAAGTTTCTTTACAAAAGAAAAGGATGCGATTACGCATCCTTTTTTTCTGTTATTCTCCGCTCGGCCTTGGCGATTTCCTCTTTGATCGCCTTCATCCTCTCATAGGGTTTGGGGATGAAGTTGAAGGTCATCGCGTGGGCGGCGTGGACGCTCGGGGAAGCGAAGGAGATCGAGCCGGTTCCGCACTTCTGGTCGATGTAGCTGACGTTCACCGAGGTGGCGGTGATGTCCTTATATTCCAAACTGGAGAAGTGGATGCCGAAGGTGCCGCTCCGGAAAATGAGCCGCTTGTCGGTGTACGCGTAATAGAGGTTCTTATAACTCTTCGAAATCATCCAATACACGGTGAATCCGGAAAAGATCGATACCAAAATGATCATCGGCCAGAAGAAGGGAATCGCGAACGGCCAGAAAGCCCTCCGATAACGTTTCTTGTCCGGTTTGATGATTTCGATGATCTGCTCATCATCTTCTAGGATATCTTTGAATAGTTCTTCCATGTCGCGTTCTCCTTTTCATAAATAAGATGCGATGCGTTCTAAATACATGATGTCCTCTTCGGCAAAGGCGGATAAGGCGTCGCTGTCGAGATCGAGGACGGCGATGATCTCATCGCCGCGCTTGACGGGCACCACCGCTTCCGACTGGGTCGAGGACGAGCAGGCGATGTGATAGGCGAGGGCCGTGACATCGGGGACGAGCTGGGAAGTGCCCTCGCGGGCGCATTTCCCGCACACGCCTTTGGCTAAGGGGATCCGCTCGCAAGCGAGCGACCCGATATACTCGCCTAGGACGAGCGTAGCGCCGTTTTCGGCTAAATCATAGAAACCAATCCAATCGATATAGGGAAAGGCCGCCAATTCGTTCAGAATCTCGCTGCGGATGGCGGTCTTGTCTTTCTTGGCGTTTAAGAAGCCAAGGATCCGCTCATAGGCTTCTTTCTTGTCAAAGGGTTCGAGGGTCATATGTCTATTGTAACCAAAGAAAGACGAAGAAAAAAGCCACCCGGAGGTGGCTATATATCTCAGGCTTTGACGAGGTCGATCGTCGCCGTCGCGTTGTGACCGGAGCCGTTGATGGTGACGGAGAAGGACCAACCGAGGTTCTTGTTGGAGTTCATCTTGCCCTGGATCGGGAACTGCTTGCTGAACTGGCTCATCGAGAAGGAAGAGCCATCGCCGAACAAGTCGCCGTTTTCGATGGCATAAGGGTTATTGGCGCCGGCGCTCGTGTCGTTGCGGAGCAACTGGAGGGCGTGGTACTTCTGATAAGAAGACCCGAGCGGCGAACCATAGTCATCGTCGCCCATCGTGTTGGTGAAGGCCTGGGTCGCCCCGTAGCTGCCGGCATACGGATTCGTGGTGATGCAATTGGCATCGGTCACGAGGTAATTGCCGCTCACATAGTAATAGGCGAGGCGGGCGTCGACGTGCCAGAGGCGGATGCCGGTCGAAGAAGGACCTTGCGGATATCCTGACTGGTATCGATAGACGGAATCGAATTCGTTGAGCCCGGTCGGCGTATAGAGTTCGATGAGGAGATATTCATCGAACGGCGAATCGTTCGCGTTCCATTCCGGGGTGAGAAGAATCAAATCATGATTCTTTTGGAAGGCCGAGATGGTGAGCGAGGCGCTCTTGGTGGGGATATAGGGATCGGCCCAGCCGTAGGCCATCACCGAATACGGATCGTGGCCGCCGACGTTGTAGTCCTGCATCGAGAAGCCCCCGGCGTGACAATAGTTGCCATCGCCATAGTCGTAGTAGTCATCTAAGCCAAGGACGTGACCCATCTCATGGATGAAGGTATGGGCATCCACCGTGCAATGGGAGGTGTCGCCGCTCGCGTAACTCGTCCCGGCGCGGTTGAGGGCGGTCGAGGAGCTGTACATGAAGTCGTAGCTGGCCCAGAAGAAGGCGTTCGGACCCGGCTGGAGGACGCTGATCTTGGTCTTGTCCTGGAGCCAATAGCAGTAGGCCCAGAGGTTTTTGGCGTCGTTATTGCCGAGGGCTTGGCAATCTGGGGCGCCATAGATGAGCATGACGCCATCGAGAAGGCCGTTGCCATCGCTGTCGTAGTTGGTGCGGCTATCATCATGGTGTTCGAAGTACCAGTCGGTAGCGACCGGGACCAAATCGTCGGTCGGGTAATACTCAAGTTCGTCGTCATCGGCGTAGAAGTCGCTCGAGGGCAAACCGCAGTCGTACCATTCGCTGACGGTCGCTTCCAA
This sequence comes from uncultured Caryophanales bacterium, assembly GCA_947303105.1. Lineage (GTDB taxonomy): Bacteria > Bacillota_I > Bacilli_A > RFN20 > CAG-826 > UBA4951. Next base: position 5,932 of record CAMYXQ010000029.1, read on the forward strand.
GAACATCTCGCCTTTGGATTCTTCTTCGTAATACGAAGAAACGCTGTGCCAACCGGTTTCTCCCGCGGTGCCGACGTAAGCTTTCTCGATGTCGGCGCGGACGTTGGCTTTCTTGCTCGGATTGATGTAATTATCAGAGTCGGAGAACCAGACGGGGATGATGAGCAGTTTCGGATTTCCCTCGGTCGGGCAGTAATCGACGATATAATCGCCGGCCGCGGCGATGTCCTTTTCCGTGAAGGCGAGCTCGGTCGGGGTGAGAGGCGCGGCCTCCACCACTTCGAGATCGAAGCAATCGCTGGTGATGCCATCTTTGGTGCGGGCGTCAACATAGATTCTGGTATTGCCAACCGCTTTAGCGGTCACAACGCCGTCTTCGCTCACGGTCGCCACCGAGATGTTGCTAGATTCATAGGTGAATTCTTTGACGTTGGCGGTCGCCGGGGTGACGCTCACCTGGAGTTTGCGGGTATCGCCGACTTCCATCTGGGGGAACGGGGTGACGCTGACGGCGTCCGGATAGACGGCTTCGATGCCGCCGATGGTAAGGGTGATGCCATAAATGACGACGCGTTTTTTCTTCACGGCGCTGAAACTGAGGGTGCGGCTCGCACCGTCGTTCTCGAAACCGGAGAAGGTATAGATGCCGCGTTCGCCGATGGCGATCTGCTCACTGCCCGAATGGGCGGATGTCGTGGCGGTAAGATAGACGCCGGTGTCAGAGCCATAGGCTTTGGCATCGAGTTTGATGCCTTGGATCTTGACGTCTTCGGCGAAGGTGATGGTCATGTTGCCGGGGTTGGTGCTGGAAGAAAGACGGATGGCATCGACCTCGGCATAGGTATAGCTAGAGGAAATGCCGCTGATGGAAAGATTCGTCGCGGCGTATTTGCCGGACCAATCGGAGATTGCTTTATTGCCTTGGGTATTGCCGGCGAAAGAGATGGTACCCTCCACCGAAACGAGGTCGCCCGAGTCGATGGAAGAATCGCTGGAGGCCGGCGGTAAAGAAGGCTCGCTCGACTCGGAAGACGTCGCGGACGAGGTTTCGCTCGAAGTCGGTTGCGAGGACGACGTGGTCTCGCTCGTGGTCGAGGTCGTGTCGGATGTCGTCGTCGAAGTCGTGTCACTCGTCGTAGCGGGTTGTTGGCTGTGAACCAAAACGATGTCGCATCCGGTGACGATGAGGGATGCGACGGCTAGAAGGGATAATTTCAGATAATGCTTCATACGCGTAATACCACCGAGTGGTAACTATATCACGCGAACGGGAAAAGACAATAAAAAGACACCTCATTAAAGGTGTCTTTAGGAAGCGGGATACGTGCCGCCGTCACTGACGTCGGTCCCGTTGATGGAAGCGGAATAGGAAGCGGTGATATCAACATCGAGCACCGTCGAGCCAAGTTCGCCGGCCGGGATGGTGATTTCGACTTTCTTGTGGTCGGCGCCCGTGTAGGCGACCGTGGTGCTGAAGTTCGTGCCGATATAGCTGAGAGTCACTGCGGTTTCCGAGTTCGTGATGGAGCCATCGCTATCGATTGCCGCGGTGAAAATCTCTGGCAAATCAGCAACGGTCATATCGACGCCATCGGCCGTTATCGTCGTATAGGCGCTTGAGGTGACCGCCCCGTTATTATCGAGCTGTTGCTCAAGGACGATTTCCCATTGGGTGCCTTCGTAATCGACGATATTGGCCCTGATTATTCGCTCGCCAAACCCTGGCGATCCCGATAGGGAGCCAGGTTCCACCGTACTCCCTGAGTCATCATAGACGGCGTTACTTCGGATATAGGCATATTCGGTCGCCATTTCAGCATCGATTTCGACTTGGGAGCCGACAACGAAGGTGACTTCGCCATTGACGGCCGCCGAATCGTAAGTGATGGCCAAACAAATGGTATTGCCGCCGGCGGAAGTCAGCCCGGTGATGCCGAAGTCCACGCCGCCAGGATACACATCCGAAGAAGAAGTGGTTTTGACCGAATAGATATCCATTTCGTTGTCGCCGTTGGATTGGCCGTTGGAACCGAGGTCCAAATAGATGAGATAGGCGCCGGAAACCGTCCCGCTTTCGGTAATGTGAGAGGAATCGACGGCACCCATCGCGAATTCGCCGGCATTGACGGGGATTTCGAAATAGTAGAGTTTGTTCTCGTTAGCGGTCGGCCGCGCCGGCCAAAGAGTGACGCTTAGGTCGAAGATCGCCGAGCCGCTGATAAGGCTGCTCGATTCCGAGTAGGTCGAATCGGCGTATTCATAAATGTAATGCTTATGGGCATCGGTGTGATCTGTTGCCTGATAAATCTTTTTGATTTCGTGTAAGGTGTAGGCTTTTGGCCCAGTGCGATCCACGTGATATAAGGAGAAGAAATTGTTTTTGACGCCAGAAGTAGCGTTATAGGTTCCGGCAAAGAAATTGATGACGCCGGATTTTTCCAATTCGAAATCGATGGAGCCGAGGGGCATCCGCGTTTCTTTCGCCGTTCCATTATACGATTTGAATAGGGCCGTTTGTTCGGTGTAGGCATCCTGCTGAATCGATCCTCTTGGTCCGCCGGTGGAATAATTCAAGTTCGGATTGGCTTCGAAGTGGATACCGGAAATGACGACTTTTCCTTCGATTGCGGAGCCGACGGCGTTGCGCGACTTGATATACCGCTCATAGGCGATACTTGATTCGACGACGACGCTGTTGCCTTCGTCATCCAATCCTTTCGTGTCGGTAATCGTTGTCCATGCTCCATTGTGATAAGTATTCACCGAGGAAATGAGCCCATCTGTCAGCGAATTCCCGACATAATTCGTCGAATAAGCGGCGATACGTGGGGAACCAGCGTGGTTGCTGGTGTTATTGTTATAGTTTGTTCCGATGATATATCCGGTATTTTCGGTGGATACGGTGGTATTCGTATCGTCGGTGAATTTAAGCGGTATGTAGCAATTGTCGCGCAAGTGATAAACACGATTATCGGCGAATACGAATAAGCTGTTAAATAATCGGTTGCTTGACGCG
>CAMYXQ010000030.1 GCA_947303105.1 uncultured Caryophanales bacterium
CCCAATCGTCTATCTGGAACGCTTCTTCGACCCCCTTATCGACAACTCGAAGACGGTCGTTCTCGTCGACGAGGCTCATAACCTCGTGGATCGCGGCCGTTCGATGTACGGAAGCGCCCTTCCCCTCAGCATGGTCGTTGAGGCGAAAAAGTCCTTATCCCGCATCAAATGCAATGGGGTCAAACGGGCATTGACCAAACTTATCCACTTCTACGAAGAAGAGATTCTCACCCATGATTTGCCGTATAAATACGAGTCATTCCCGAACGAGCTTTTGAAACGGATCGACGCGATCGACCGGGCCGAGAAGAACGCGATGAAAGACGCTCCATTCAAGATTCCGCTCGCCTACCGCGACTTTAGTCGCGAATCGCATCGCCTCGTCCGTTTAGTCGAAGGATTCGACGCCAATACGGTCACTTATTTGACCCCGGATCGTGACGATATCGTCTTCCATTTCGATTCTTTGGATCCGAGCCCATATCTTTCCGGCGTCCTCGCCCGCATCAAGTCGACGGTGTTCTTCTCGGCGACCTTCTCGCCGATCGAGTTCTATCAAGAAGGCATCACCGGCGAGGCGGAAGACCCCACATTGCTTTTGCATTCCCCGTTCCCGCCCGAGAATATCTGCCTGACCATCGTCCCCAACCTCTCCGTCCGTTACAAAGACCGCGAGATGACCTATGAGGATGTCGCTGAGTATTTACGCCACTTTGTGGCGAAAAAGACGGGAAACTACTTCCTCTATTTCCCCAGTTACGAGTATTTGGACAAGATCGCGGACTACCTCGATTTCGGCGATGCCGAAGTCCATCGCCAAACTAGGCAGATGACCGAAGGGGACCGCATCGAGTTCTTAGGCAACTTCTCCGCCAACCCGCAGAAGACGACCATCGGCCTTCTCATCCTCGGCGGGGCCTTCTCAGAAGGCATCGATCTGGTGGGGGACCGTTTATCGGGCGTCGCCATCGTCGGCATCGGCATGCCGCAGATATCCTTTGAACGGAACCTCCTCCGCGAATTCTTCGACGCCAAAGAAAAGAAAGGCTTTGCCTTTGCTTATCTATATCCAGGCATCAACCGGGCGATGCAGGCCCTCGGGCGCCTCATTCGCAGCGAGAACGACGTCGGCGCGGCCCTGCTCATCGACGACCGCTATCTGCAACGCGAGTATCGCTCGATCTACGCCCGAATATACCCACGTTATCAAGTCGCCACATCGACTTTTGACCTCGATATGATTCTCGATGAATTCTACGAGAAGAAGCACCCAGCGTAAAACTGGGTTTTTCTTTTAGAAAGAAACCCGTATAATCTCTATCGGACCTATTATGGCATTCGATAAGAAACTCATCCGCAATTTCTCCGTCATCGCCCACATCGATCACGGCAAAAGCACGCTCTGCGACCGCATTTTGGAATTGACCGGCGCCGTCAGCAAGCGCGAGCTCAAAGAGCAGATGCTCGACTCGATGGATCTCGAACGCGAACGCGGCATCACCATCAAGCTCAACGCGGTGACGGTTTCCTATGCCGCCAAAGACGGCAATACCTATATCTTCAATCTCATCGACACCCCGGGGCACGTCGACTTCTCTTACGAAGTAAGCCGTTCTCTCGCCGCCTGCGAAGGCGCCCTTTTGGTGGTGGATGCCACCCAGGGCGTGCAGGCCCAGACCCTCGCGAACGTGTACCTCGCCATCGACAATGATCTGATGATCATCCCGGTCATCAACAAGATCGATTTGCCCTCCAGCGACGTCGCTCGCGCCAAAGAGGAAATCGAATCGCGCATCGGCTTGTCCTGCGAGGATTCCTGCCTCGTGTCCGCCAAGACGGGCGAAGGCGTCCCCGATGTGCTCGAGAAAATCGTCGAGCTCATCCCCGCCCCCGAAGGCGAAGAAGACGGCCCGCTCCAAGCCCTTATCTTTGATAGTTACTACGATCCCTATCGCGGGGTCGTCGCCCTCATCCGCATCAAGAACGGTTCGGTGAAGCCTGGCGATAAGATTTTGCTGATGCAAAACGGCAAGACCTACGAAGTGACCGAAGTCGGCATCCGCAACCCGAAAGAAGTCGCGACCAAGACTTTGTCTTGCGGCGAAGTCGGCTACTTATGCGCGACCATCAAGGACATCCGCGATGTGTTCCCCGGCGAAACGATCACCCTGGCGAATAACCCCGCGGCCGAACCGCTTCCCGGTTACCGCAAAATCAACCCGATGGTCTACTGCGGCATCTATCCGGTGGACAGCCGCAAATACGAAGACCTCAAAGACGCCCTTGGAAAGTTGATTCTCAACGATGCATCGTTAACCTATGAGCCGGAAAGCTCGACCGCCCTCGGTTTCGGCTTCCGCGTCGGGTTCCTCGGTTTGCTTCATATCGACGTCATCCAGGAACGCCTTGAGCGCGAGTATGACCTTGACATCATCCTGACCGCCCCGAGCGTTCAGTACGAAGTCGACTTGACCGATGGCACGACGATGCGCCTCGAAAACCCGAGCGACCTCCCCGAACTGACGAAGATCAAAGCGATCAAAGAGCCGTTCGTGGCCGCCGAGATCATGACTCCGAAGGAGTATGTCGGCCCCGTCATGCAACTGTGCCAGAACCGCCGCGGCATCTACGAAGACATGATTTATTTCGACGACACCCGCGTCATCCTCAAATACCTGCTTCCGTTAAGCGAAGTTATTTATAACTTCTTCGACACCTTGAAGAGCGCAACGAAGGGCTACGCTTCCCTTGACTACGAACTTGAAGCCTACCACGAAAGCGCCCTTGCCAAGATGGATATCCTCCTCAACGGCGAGACGGTGGACACCCTGTCTTCGATCGTCTATCGCCAGAACGCCTACGATCGTGGCTTACGCCTCGTTTCGCGTTTACGCGATATCATCCCGCGGCAGCAATTCGCCGTCCCGGTCCAAGCCGCCATCAACGGCAAGGTCATCGCTCGCGCCGACATCAAGGCGGTCCGCAAAGACGTCCTCGCCAAATGCTACGGCGGCGACATCAGCCGCAAGAAGAAACTCCTTGAGAAGCAGAAGGAGGGCAAGAAGCGGATGAAAGCGGTGGGATCGGTCGAGGTCCCGCAGGAGGCCTTCATGTCGGTCCTCGCCATCGACGATGATAAATAATTAGTAGTTTTTTGGTTGCGCCTTGCATAGCAAGTCAAAAAGTAGATAGAATTGAACTATGGGAAACACAATCGCTGAAACATATACCGATGAGCTCTATTTATCGAAGAACGAGCTCAAAACCGCCCTTCACACTTCTTTGATCGAAGGACCCTGGAACGAGATCGCCGGTTACCGCAAACGCTTCTCGGTGCGTTTGGAAATGCAGACGATCAAGGGTCACCCTATGGGTGCCATCCTCACGCAGGCCATCCGGGCCAAGTTGAACCTCGTCGAGGTCGATTTCCGCCGCCTCATCAATAAGATGCGGACCATCGCCGGCGACGAACTCGCCGATGGCGACCGCTTGCTCCGCTTTGCTGAGATGCATGACGTCGCCGCCCTCGAAGGCAAGATGAACGATCCGGCCATCAAGGCTTATTTGTCGAGCCGCTATCGCCCAGCGGGCGAAGAAGGCCATGACCGCGTCATCAACTTCGGCAAGACCCTCGCCCATTTCCTCGCCCACGCCCCAATCCCGGCCGATGACCAATTCCTCGGCACGGCCTATGGCCTCTTGCTCAACACCGACGCCTTGCTCTCGTTCTACCGCGAGTCCGATCCGGACGGCGCCGCAAAGCGGGCCGCCCTCACCAACAGCGATTATCCGTACTGCCCGTTCGAGAAGATCCCCGTCCTCATGGATGGCTTATATGCCATGATCAAGAACGTCGGCGTCCCCGCCATCCTCAAAGCGATCGTCGCCTTCTTCTATATCACCGCCCTCGCCCCGTTCGAGAGCCGCAACGAAGAACTTGCCATTTTAATGGCACAGGACATCCTCGCCGCCGATGATTACGGCTCCGAGGCCTTCTATCTGCCCTTCAGCGCCCTCCTCGTCCCGAGCGAGAAGCGCGAGAACGCCATCCTCAATACCAAGCGGACTGGCGACGTCACCTACTTCCTCTACTACGCCATCAGCGTCCTTCGCGCCCGTTGCAACGAGCTCATGGACGAACTCGTCCGCCAAGGCGCCGAAGTGTATCGCAAGGAAGCCTATCTCGTCGACGAGGGCCTAGAAGAGCCGTCCGACCGCGGCATATCCTCGAGCGAACGTTTCGACCAGATGTCCTTGCTCGATGAGGCCGAGACCCCGAAACCCGTCCGTCCGGCCGCCCCGCGTCCCGCTCCCGTTCCGAAAGCGGTGGAGCGTCCGACCCCGGCTCCAAAGCGCGTCGAACCGGAGCCTAAGCCCGCTGGCCAGGAAATCTCCCTCGGCCGCGCCCCGAAGGCCTTAAGCGACCGCGAGGTGAAGGAATACACCCAATACCTATTGGAATCGAACCCGAACTTGAACAAAAATCAGGCTTCGTTCCTTGCCTCTCACTGCGTGATCGGCCATTACTACACGATCCAGCAGTTCAAAAAGCATGCCCGCTGCGCCTATGAAACGGCCCGCACCTCGATGGATAAGCTAGCAGCCGAAGGCTACTACCGCAAAGAGCAGGTCAAAAACAAATACGTCTATACGCCAATCGCCGCCGATAAGCGATAAAGGAGATCATTATGTTCAACATCTTTGACTGGTTAACCGACAATCCCATTCTTCTCGTCCTCATTTTGGTCGGCGGTTTCGGCATCATCGTCCTCGCCATCATCTTGGTCCGCAAGTTCGTTCCGGCTTTCAAGAACAACGAACAGCCCAAGAGCGACAAAGAGATCGCCGAAGAAGAGGTGAACCGCCTCGTCGTCGACATCAAGGGAGAAGAGAAAAAGCAAGAAGAGAAACCCCTCAGCGAGGAAGAGGCCGTCGAATACGAGATGAGCCGCGTTCTCGAAGAGAGCGACGATCCGACCTACCAAAAGCAGGCCGAGGAATATCAGAAAGAGCACCCCGAAGAAGGCTCCGAGGAGAAATGAGGCCGCGCGCCCTTTACGTCCACATCCCTTTCTGCCGGGTCATCTGCCGTTACTGCGATTTCCCGAAAGTGCTTTACGCCCAAAATTGGGCGTTTTCTTATGTTGACGCCCTTCTGGATGAACTAAGTTCGCTAGAAGGACCCTACGAGACGATCTACGTCGGCGGTGGCACCCCGACCGCTTTGCCGGCCGCGCTGCTCGAAAAAGTCCTCTTCGCCCTCCGCGAGAAACTCCTTCCGGGCGGGGAATTCTCCATCGAGGCCAACCCCGACTCATTAACCAACGAAATTCTCGGTGTTTTGATACATAGTGGCGTCAATCGCCTTTCCATCGGCATCCAAACATCCTCGGAAAAGTGGCTGAAATACCTCGGCCGGACCCATTCTTTTGCTGCGGCCAAAGAAGCGGTGGAACGGGCTAAGGATTGGGGTTTATCCAACATCAACGTCGACCTCATGTACGGTTTCCCCGGGCAGACCGACGAAGAGTTCGCCAAAGACATTAAGTCTTTCCTCGCTCTAGATGTCCCACACATCAGCGCTTATTCTCTCCAGATCGAGGAAGGGACCGCCCTCTATAACGAGAAAGCCGCGGTCGACGATGACCGCTGCGCATCTTTTTACGAAACGATGCTGAAGGCGTTCCGCCAGGCGGGCTACGACCGTTACGAAGTAAGCAACTTCGCCAAACCCGGACACAAATGCAGACATAACCTCACTTACTGGCATGATGAGGAATACGACGCCGCCGGTTTGGGTGCGGCCGGGTATCGCGATGGCCTCCGCTTCCGCAACACTCGCAACCTATCCGCTTACCTAAAAGGCGAGCGGCGTTCCGAAGAAGAACCGGTGTCGAAAGAAGATGACATCAAATATTACTTCATGACCAATCTCCGTCTCGAAGAGGGCTTCGCCCTCTCGGACTTCGAAAAACGTTTCGGATTCCGCTTCGAAGAACGTTACGCAGCAGCGATCCAAGCCGCCACAAAAGAAGGACTATTGTCAATGCGAGACGGCCGCGCCGCCCCGACGGATCGCGGCATCCTGCTCCTCGACCGTCTCTTGCTCCTCCTTTATTAAGGGGTATAATCTAGGGGCAATGAGGAGGTTCACTCATTATGAAAACGAAAAAGAGCCCAGCTTTGATCGCGATGCTCGTCGCTTCCATCATCATGGTGATCTGCGTCGTTTTGTCGGTCATCCTGATCTTCACCGTCGGTCTCCACATCGAAGAACTCGTCAAAGGTGACGAGGAATCCCAAAGCGGCGGCCAAGCCCTCGGCGAAGCCATCTTGATCATCATCCTGGTCGCTTACGGCTTCTTCTATTTCTTCGGCTTCTTGGCCTTGCTCATCGTCACGGCGGTCCCCGGCTTCCTCGTTTATGCCCGCGGGAGCGACAAGTGCCTCGTTTGGGCCCGCGTCATGGCGATCATCGACTTGTTCTTCGTCGCCTTTGGCATCTTCTGGATCATCGTCATCAAAGGCTTCGAGCTGCTCACATTCATCACCATCATCGTCGAAACCATCGCCACGATCATCTATTTGGTTTCCGCCTTCGTCATCAAAAGAGGCGACGGGCTGCCCAAAGAAATCCCTCTCGAATAACGATAACGACATTGAAGACGGGCCTTTGGCCCGTTTTTCTTTTCTCCTCGCGTATATGGTGCGCACGCTTCTTTTTATTAATAAAAATTAGCACACGGGTGTTGACAGTGCTAAAAGGCTGCCTATAATATCCTTAGCACCGAAAAGGTTAGAGTGCTAAAAAGGAGACAGGATATGACCCGGAAGGACACGATACTCAAATACATCGTCGAACACTTCATCAGCACGGCCGAGCCCGTCGGATCGAAGACGCTTCTCGAGACTTATCACCTCAATTGCTCCTCGGCGACCATCCGCAACGAGATGAACGCCCTCGAAAACGAAGGTTATCTGGAAAAGACCCACACCTCCAGCGGACGCGTCCCCAGCGAGAAAGGCTACGAATACTATGTCAAGAACCTCCGTGGCCAGCGGGTCGATGAGCAAGTGAAGAACGCCCTGCAGGTGGTCCTCGACAAGAAAATCAAGTCGGTGGAGCAAGTCATGCAGGAAGCCTGCGAGATCCTCTCGAATATGACGAATCTCGCGTCCGCCGTCCTTGGGCCTTCGGCCGAGGAGGAACGCCTGGTCAAAGTCCAAGTCATCCCCCTATCCGCCAATTCGGCGACGGCGGTGTTCGTCACCGACAAGGGTTACGTCGAGAATAAGACATTCATCCTCGACGACGCCCTCGCGATGAACGATCTCGAGAAGATGATCACCACCCTCAACGACCGCCTGACGGGCAGCAAGATCAGCGAAGTGCTCCCCAAACTCGAGGCCATGCGCCCCGCGCTCACCGACTACTTCGTCAATCAGAAGATGCTCTACGAAGTCCTCTTCGAAGCCTTCGTCCGCTTCACCGGGGAACGCATGGAACTATATGGCAAAGACGCTCTCTTCCATCAGCCCGAGTTCGAGAGCGATGCCAAGAAGCTGCGCCGCCTCATCGGACTCCTCGATGACCCGAAGGCCTTCCGCGAAGCGGTCAAGGAAGGGGCCGATGCCGGAGATGGCGTCAGCGTCAAGATCGGCAAAGAAGGCGAGGACCTCTCCATCGTCAGCGCCGCGGTTCAGATCCCGGGCGAAGGGCCTGGCACGACCCTGACCGTCCTCGGACCGACCCGCATGGACTACGACAGAGTCGTAAGCATCCTGCAGTACTTCGCCGAGACCCTCGAGAAATACTTCGCCGATCAGACGAAAGGAGACAAATGATGGCCAAAGAAAAGAAGAAAGAAGAGATGGCCGAGGCGCCGAGCGCCGACGACCTCCTCAAAGAAGCGGCCAAAGAGACGGAGAAATGGAAGAACGAATACTATCGGGTGTATGCCGATATGGAAAATCTCCGGAAACAGCTCGAACGCGATCACACCGAAGCCATCAAATACCGCGCTTCGGGATTCGTCGAAGAACTCCTTCCCGCCCTCGATAGCTTCCGTTTCGCCCTCAACGCCGAACCGCAAAGCGATGAAGCCCGCAATTACAAAATCGGCTTCGACTACATCTACAAACTCATCCTCTCCGCGTTGGAGAAGGAAGGGGTCCAAGAGAAGACCCCGCCCCTCGGATCCGCCTTCGATGCGACCTACATGCAGGCCCTCGATGCGGTGGAAGAGGACGGCGAACCGAACAAAGTGACGAAGGTATACGCCGCAGCGTATTACCTCAAGGACCGCCTGATCCGCCCGGCCCGCGTCCAAGTGCGGATCAACAAAGAAGAAAACCAAGAGCCGGCCGCTGACGAAGCGAGCGCGGCCTAAAGGAGGAATCTAATATGGCAAAAGAAATCATCGTCGGAATCGACCTCGGAACGACCAATAGCGTTATCTCTTACTTACAGAGCGATGGCAAAGTCAAAGTCATCCCCAACCCCGAGGGCACCAATACAACCCCGTCCGTCGTGGCCTTTAAGGCCAACGGCGAGCAGATCGTCGGCAACGCCGCGAAGCGTCAGATGATCACCAACCCGGACACCATCCGCAGCGCGAAGCGCAAAATCGGCACCGGCGAAAAATTCCACGTCGGCTGCCTCAACAAGGATTTCACCCCGCAGGAAATCAGCGCCAAGGTGCTCGCTTACATGAAAGACTACGCCGAGAAGAACATCGGCCA
>CAMYXQ010000031.1 GCA_947303105.1 uncultured Caryophanales bacterium
GGAAGGAATCAAGAAAGAATAACGATGGCAATCGAAAGAGACCTCATCCGTTTTTATGGCCGCCACGCCTACCATAAAGGGCGCGATTATTTCAGTTATTCGGCCAGCGGTTTCGAAGTGTCCGTTTCCTGCACGGGAAGCGAAGCTTCCGTCTCTTTCGTTTTCGACAGCGTCGTCCGCGAGATCGACAAACAATTCGTCAATATCTACGTCGATGATGTCTTCCGTGGCAAAGCCGAGATTCAGCCTGGGAAACAAGTCGTTACGGTGGATGTCTCCGACGGCGGCCACCCCGTCTATATCCGCCTCATCAAAGTGAATGAGGTTTACTTATCCGAACTGACCTTAGAAGACATCATTTTAGAGGACGTCGAGTTACTGCCCATCGCCCCAATCGAGCGGATGCTTCTCACCGTCTACGGCGACTCCGTATCCTGCGGATACGGTTTGCTCGCGGATTCGCCGGAAGAACTCTTCTGCGCGGAGAATGAAGACGCGACGGAAACATATGGGTATCTAGCCGCCCGGAAACTCGGCCTCGACTGCGAGATCGTCGCCCGTTCCGGAATCTCGATTGGCATCCCCATCTTCTGCGACGTTTTATTCAACGAGATTTATGACAAAGTCGACTTATTTGAGGATTTGAAGGAACGGCGGAGCCCCGATTTCGCCGTCATCAATTTGGGCACCAATGACAGTCTGGCCCTCGACGCGATGAACGAAGAACAAAAAGAATCGGCCCGTAAGCGATTCTTATACGAATATCGCCACCTGGCGGAACGCATCATCGAGGACAATCCCAACGTTGTCATGGTTCTGTGCCATAACTCGGTCCGCGAACTCGATCCGGGACTCCTTTCCGCGATTGAGTCCGTTCGCGACGAAATATGCCAAAAATATGGCATCCGTTGCGATATGTTCGAAATGTACCCCGACCAAGGCGGGGCGAATTGGCACCCGAACAAAGCCGCCCATCACGAGAACGCCAAGCGGCTTGCCGCTTTGATCACGAAACTTTATTAGTTTCATCACTCAAAAACAACGCCCCGAAATAAAGCAAGTGGGGCGTTTTTCATTGGCAATTGCCTAATGAAAAGCCTAAACTCGTTGCATATGAAAAACGCATTGGCGAAATTCAAAAAGATCTTCGGCGGTCAGCTCGACCTTACCGACAAGCATCTATTCCGCAATTTGATTGTCTTCACTTTGCCAATCGTTTTGTTGACCACCCTTCAGCTCATCTATACCGAAGCGGATCAAATCGTCGTCAACTATTACGGCGGCGGGTACAAGTCCTTCGTCGCCGTCAGCGCCAACAACCCTCTCATCAACTTGCTGATCGGTCTCTTTGTCGGTATCGCGGTGGGCGCCAATATCGTCATCGCCAAAGCCCGCGGAGCCGGCGACAAAGAGAAAGCGGAACGCTCGATTCAGAGCGCCATCCTCCTCTCGATCATCTTCGGCCGCCGGGATTCTTGGTTTCTTTGTGAGTCCCTATCTTCTTGATTTGATGAAGGTCGATCCCGAGGTCAAACCTCTGGCGACCACTTATCTGCGCGTCTATTTCATCGGCTTGCCGTTCTTGATGATTTTTAACTACGGATCGAGTGCCCTCCGGGCTCTCGGCGATTCGAAACGCCCTCTTTATGTCCTCATCATCTGCGGTCTTCTCAACGTCGGCTTGAACTTCTTATTCGTCATTCCTTGCCAGTTGGATGTCCTTGGCGTCGCTTTAGCGACGATTATCTGCGAGTTCTTCCAAGCCGTCCTGATTATCGTTTTCCTCGTCCACAACAAGAAATCCTTCGCCCGGTTCCATATCAGAAAGTTCTTTTCTTGGCATGGGACGGAACTCCGCGAAATCCTTTGGGCGGGCATCCCGGCCGGCGCTCAGAGTTTGGTGTTCACCCTCTCCAATGTTTTCATTCAGACTTTCGTCAATGGATTCGGTCTGACCGCGACCGCCGGCAACAGCGCTTCGATGCAGGCCGAGGCTTTCATTTACACGATGATGAACGGCTTCTCGGTCGCGGTGGTGTCGATCACCGCCCAAAACTATGGCGCGAAGAACGAACGGAACTTACGACGAATACTATGGTATTCGATGGGGACGGTGGCCGTTCTCGGTTTGGCGGTTGGTCTGATATTCACTCTGCTTCGCAGTCAGCTGATTTCCATCTTCTTAAATGAGAGGTCCGTCGATAACGCGGCCGAGTTAGCGGAAGCCAAAGATTACGGCATGCGCCGTCTCACTTTGGTGTGCATGACGTACTTCCTATGCGGAATCATGGATACCGAGGCGGCTTACTGCCGCGGTTTGGGCCATACGACGACCCCGACCCTTATCGCTTTATTCGGGGCTTGCATCTTCCGCATCGTCTTCATGGAAACCCTCTTCCGATTCGTGCCGTTTTTCCACAAAATCGAGTGGATTTGGGCAACTTGGACGATGTCGTGGGTCATCACGGACGCCGCTTATTGGATCGTCATCCCCCGTTATCGGAAGAAAGCGTTCGCCGAAATTGCGCGCGATTCGTCAATCTCTTAATGCGGTTTCTGTTTTACCGCGTAAAATAGAAAAGGTATGAAGAAGCTTTTTAAGAACGGCATGTGGCGAAAATTCCTCACCCTGCTTTTGATCGCCATCGAGCTGGCGGGGATCGTTTTTTCGTTCGTGGCCCTCTTCGCTTTCAACTTTGAAAACGAAGCGGTGGTCTTCACGATTATCCTCGTCGCTTACTGGGTTTTGACCGCTTTCTGCGTCATCTATATCTTCTTCACCCAAAGCGAGCCGGACTACAAAATCACCTGGATGATGTGCGCCGCGGCTTTGCCGATCGTCGGCTTCATGCTCTATCTCTTATTCGGCAACAAACGCATCAAGCTGCGCCGCAAGAGAGAGATGGCCCGGAACTTAGAAGCTTATCACTTAGATGCCACCAATCCCGATCTCCGGGAACGCTTGGCAAAAGCCTATCCCGACGCCAACGCGACCAGCCAGTACATCGAAAGCGCTTCTGGCGCCGGCATCTATGGCAACACCGAAGCCAAATATTATCCGGTCGGCGACGACGCCTTCCCCGATATGATTTCCGCGTTGCGGAAAGCGAAGCATTACATCTTCATGGAATATTTTATCGTGGCCCCCGGTTATATGTGGGACATGATTCTCCGCGTCCTCGAACAGAAGGTCAACGAAGGGGTCGACGTCCGTTTCATCTATGATGACTTCGGCAATTTAGGCACCTTGCCGCCCAAGTACTACGAAGTTCTAAGGGAGAAAGGCATCAAGTGCTTTGCCTTCCGTCCATTGAAGCCTCTCGTCGATGTCCGCCTCAATAACCGCGATCACCGCAAGATCTGCGTCATCGATGGGCACACCGGCTTTACCGGTGGCATCAACCTTGCCGATGAATACATCAACAAGATCGAACGCTTCGGCCATTGGAAGGACAACGTCATTCGCCTCCGCGGCAAAGCGGTTTATTCCCTAACCCTGACCTTCCTCGGCACCTGGAAGTCTTTCTACGAGAAAGATTTCTCGATCGATGCTTATCACTATTCGCCGGAAACCTACGCCAAAGAGATGGACTTCCTCGGCCATCAAAGCGGTTATGTCCAGCCCTATTCGCAGATTCCGTTTGACTATGCTTCCCTCGGCCAAAACGTTTATTTGTCCATCCTCGCCAGGGCTAAGAAATACGTCTACATCATGACCCCTTATCTCGTGCTCGGGAGCGAGATGCGCAATGCGCTGCGTAACGCGGCCATGCATGGCGTGGATGTGCGCATCATCACCCCGCATATCCCCGACAAGAAAGCCGTCTTCGGCTTGACCAGATCGAACTACCGCGAACTGCTCGTCGCCGGAGTTCGCATTTACGAATACACCCCAGGCTTCATCCACTCAAAGACCTTCTTAAGCGATGACGAAGTCGCGACGGTGGGGACCATCAATCTCGACTTCCGTTCTCTCTACCTCCACATGGAGAACGGCGTTTATCTCATCGGTGGGCCGGCCATCCCGGCGATGCGCAAAGACTTCGATGAGACGTTCGCCAAATCGGAAGAGATCACCAAAGAGAACTACCGCAAATTGCTGCGCCGCAATCGGGCCAAATGGGCGTTCTTGCGCCTCATTGCCCCGCTGATGTAGGAGGATGACGATGAAGATCGAACGTTATGAACGAGACGGAGTGAACTTTATCACTTTGACCAATAAAGTTGGTCTTTCAGTTACCTTCTCCGATATCGGCGCGGGGATTTATGCGATTGTTTATCAAGGCCGTCTCATGACCGTCACCCCGCAGAGCGTCGCCGATTATGCTCGTAACGGCAACTATTACGGATTGACCGTCGGCCGCATGGCTGGGCGGGTTGAAAACGGCCTGATCCAAATCGGCGGGATAACGTACAAGATGGACCAAAACGAGGGTCCGACCTGCCTCCATTCCGGCAAGGATACCTTTGCGTTCCGTCGTTTTGCCGAATCCGTCCAGGGGTACGAAGAGTCGGCGGTGGTGAGCTATGACATTCTTTCCGAGAATGGTGACCAAGGACTTCCCGGCGAAATCTCATTCTCGGTCAATTACGAGGTTGACGAGGAAGCGGCGAAGATCCGCGTCCGTTATTGGATACACCTAAACGATGGCGATTTGACTTTAGTCAACCCGACCAATCATAGTTACTTCAATCTTGGGGAATCTTCAATTGAGAAACTCCGCTTGACTATCCCGGCCACCAAAGTCATGACCTATGACAAAATCCTTATCCCGCAGGGCTGGGAAGATATCCGTGGCTCATTGGATTTCCGCAAAGCAAAAGAAATCGGCCGCGACATAAATGATCCAAAGCTTTATGAAACCAACACCCATGGCTATGACCATTGTTTCCTCTTCGAGGATGGGATGAATAAGCCGTTGGTCTTAGAAAGCGATACCATCCGGATGAGCGTCAGCACCAATGCCCCCTGCGTCCAGATTTATAGCTCGAACTATCCCGATGCGGGCCGAGTGCTCCTCAATGGCGCTCACGGCGCCCTTCACGATGGCTTAGCCATCGAACCGGTCGGCGATCCTTATGACCGGACGAATTGGAAACTTACCAACGACCATGCCTTTTACCGCGAATTCACATACCGTTTTGAGACGAAAGGAGCGAAATAATGGATAGACAGATCTTTTATCGCTTAAAGCCCTTGTTCGAGGCGCGTTTCGGAAGCGAACCCGAATACAAATTCTTCGCCAACGGCCGCTTGGAAATCCTCGGCAATCACACCGACCACCAAAAGGGCCGGTGCATCGTCGCCGGATGCAGCCTCGGCATCCATGCCCTCGTTTCGAAAGCGGATGACATCTTCATCGAAAGCGTCGGTTTCGGCCTGATCCACGCCACATTAAGCGGCCTAGAGCCGAATCCCGATGAATACGGCACTTCCGAAAGCCTCGTCAAAGGCGTTTTGCGGGGATTTTTGGATCGAAATTATGAAATAGGCGGTTTTCACGCGGTTATCGATAGCACGATTTTCCCCGGCGCCGGCATCTCTTCCAGCGCCGCTTATGAGCTTTTGATCGCCGAAATCCTCAACGTTCTTTATAACGATGGCGCCGTCCCCAAGACCGCCAAAGCGGAGATCGGCAAGTTCGCCGAGAACATCTTCTTTGGCAAGGGCTCCGGCCTCCTCGACCAGATGGGTGCCTCCTATGGTGGTCTCCTTCTCGTCGACTTTGCCGAGAACCCGCCTTTAGCCGAACCGCTCGAATTCCCCGAGGAATGGAATTTGCATATCGTCCTCGTCGACCCTGGCATGAGCCATCTTGGGTTATCCGACCTCTATGGCGAGATGCCGCGCGACATGTACGATATCGCCGCCCTCTTCGGCAAGCAGGTTTTGTCGGAAGTAAGACGCCCCGAGTTTGATGCCGAAATGGCGAGACTCGGCGACCGGGTCATGGAACGGAAGAAACTTCGCGCCGTCCATTATTTCGATGAAATCGACCGCGTCAACCGCATGGTCGAAGCCATCAAGACGAAGAACCGGGCTTGGTTCCTCGAACTCGAACGCGAAGGACAACTCTCTCAGACCTATCTATTGAAGAACGCGATGTTGCCCGGTCATTATGAGCAGTCACCGCTACAAGCGGTGGACCGGGCAAGAGAAGTGCTCCGCGTCGGTGCGAGCCGCGTCATGGGCGGCGGCCTGGCCGGAACGACCATCAACTTCGTCCCTCACGAGGAATTCCGTCTCTTCATGGAAACCATGAAACGTTATTATGGGGAAAAACACGTCGTCGAAGTTTTGATTCCCCACGAAGGAGCGCATGCCGTCCATGACGATTAAGCGCGGCGCCGGCATCTTATTGCCCGTCTTCTCCCTTCCTGGCGGACCGATCGGCGATTTCGGCCCGGCCGCTTACTCCTGGATCGATATCTGCGCCGAATCGGGATTCGCCTATTGGCAGATTCTCCCGCTTCAGCCGGTTGGCTTAGGCAATTCGCCATATCTCCCTTCCAGCAGCTTTGCCATCGATCCTCGCTACATCGACATCCGCCCGTTCAAAGGCAAAGAAGGGGCGTCTTCCGAGAAGGTCGACTATGATCGTGCGTTCGCGGAGAAAGACGCTTTCCTGCGGAAATACTGGAAGAGACATCATATCTCCGTTGAGAAGTTCCTTAAGGAAAATCCCCGCATCGCCGAATTCGCTTATTTCATTGTCTTGACCCAAAAATTCGATTCGTTCGATTGGCCTTCTTATCCGAAACCCTTCCGCGATGGGAGACTCATCCTTTCGCGTCTCGACGAGAAAGAACTGGATGAATTCCATTATCAGGCCTGGCTCCAGATGGTGGCCCGCACCCAGTGGCTCGCCATCGCCGATTACGCCAAGAAGAAAGGCGTTGCCATCATCGGCGATATCCCGTTCTATGTCGGCGCCGAATCGGCCGATGTCTATTTCAACCAGAAGATGTTCGCTTTGAGCGCAAAAACCAAGCGTCCTACCGAGGTAGCCGGCGTACCGCCGGATGCCTTCTCCGACGAAGGTCAGCGGTGGGGCAATGTCCTCTATGACTGGGACGCCCTCAAAGAAGACGGTTATCGTTTCCTCATCGAACGCATCGTCGCCACTTCGGAGTTGACCCCGATCATCCGTCTGGATCACTTCCGGGCTTTCGATACCTATTGGGCGATCCCCGCCAAAAGCGACACTGCCAAAGTCGGCAAGTGGAAACTCGGCCCTGGAGACGCGTTCTTTGAGGCTTTGTTTAAGGCCAAACCTGACCTCTGTTTCTTGGCCGAAGACCTCGGTGAACTCCGAGAAGAGGTCTATGACCTCCGCGACCATTGGCACCTGCCTGGCATGAACATTTTGCAGTTCACTTTCGAAGACACCCATATCCGCGGCATCGAGAACAAACACCCCGGACCGCGCGTCCTCTACCTCGGCACCCACGACAACGAGACTCTCGCCTCGTTCATCGATCACTTATCCTATGACCGGAAAGGTCGCATCGTTTCCGCGATGGCCGAACTCGGATTCACCAAAGGCACGATTGCCGACCGGTTCATCGAGTATATTGCCGCCAGCGACGAAAACCTCGTCGTCTATTTGCCGCAGGATTTGCTTGGTCAGCGCGATGATTGCCGCCTCAACAATCCCGGCACCTTAAACGACCATAACTGGACCTACCGTCTGACTGAGCTATCCTCAATCAAAGCGAGAATGTGCGAATTGAGACCGCTTTTGGAGGCTTATCACCGGGCATGAAAACCATCTGCCTGGTTTCCCTCGGATGCGCCAAGAATCTCGTCGACAGCGAGATGATTTTAGGCATGTTCCGAGCCGGGCAATATCGGTTCACTTCACGGCCCCGGGAAGCCGACCTCATCATCGTCAACACCTGCGGTTTCATCGAAGATGCCAAACGCGAAGCCATCGACACCATTTTGGAGATGAGCCAGTATCCCGCCAAATTGTTGGCGGTGGGTTGCTTCGTCGAACGCAATCTCGATGAGCTCAAGGCGGAGATGCCCGAAGTCGACGAGTGGATCCCGATCCGCGACTACAAGAAACTCCACGAGGCCATCGACCGTCTCATCGGCGCGGACGACGTGGCTCCCATCAATCCTCTCCAAAGAGTCATTTCGACCGGCGACTATGCCGCCTATCTTCGCATCTCGGATGGCTGCAACAATTTCTGCGCGTTCTGCGCGATCCCCTATATCCGCGGAATCATGCACAGCCGTCCCTTCGACGAGATCATCGAAGAAGCGAAGTTGCTCAAAGAGCAAGGCATCAAGGAAATCGCCATCGTCAGCCAGGATCCGATGCATTACGGATGCGACTTCAAAGGCCGCAAACCGGATATGTTGGATCTCATGAAGGCGTTGGATGAGATGGGATTCTATTCCATCCGCCTGCTTTATCTCTATCCCGAGGAAATCACCGAGGAAGAGCTGCGATTCATCAAAGACAGCAAATCGATCGCCCATTATTTCGATGTGCCCATCCAGTGCGCCTCGGACCATCTCCTTAAGGCGATGCGCCGCCACGGCACCAAAGAGGACATGCGTCAGCTGTTCCATCGCATCCGCGAACTGATGCCGGAAGCCATTCTCCGCACGACCCTCATCTCCGGATTTCCCGGTGAGACGGAGGAAGACCAGAAAGAGACGCTGGAGTTCTTGGAAGAGATTC
>CAMYXQ010000032.1 GCA_947303105.1 uncultured Caryophanales bacterium
GCCTTTGGCGGTTCCGTCCATCTTGGTGATGACAACGCCTGTGAGGGCGGTCGCCTCTTGGAAGGCCTTGGCTTGGGATACGCCATTTTGGCCGGTCGTCGCGTCGATGACTAAGAACGTCTCGTGCGGGGCGTCCTCGATCTCTTTGGCGATGACCCGTTTCATCTTGGATAGCTCCGCCATCAGATTGGTTTTGTTCTGCAATCTGCCGGCCGTATCGACGATGCACAAATCGATGTTGTGATCTTTCGCGTATTTGACGCCGTCAAAGGCGACGCTCGCGGGATCGCCGTTCTCTTTGCCGGTGACGATCGGGCAACCTAAACGGTCAGCCCAGATTTTGAGCTGTTCTACCGCGCCCGCTCGGAACGTATCGCCCGCCACGAGCATGACCGATTTGCCGCGCTTCTTATAACGTTGGGCCAGTTTGGCGATGGTCGTCGTTTTGCCGACCCCATTGACCCCGACCACCAAAAGAACAGTCGGTCCGTTATCCGCAAAGCGGATATCGTTGACGATGTCCTCGCCGCTTTCGACGTAGGAAACGAACATCATATCGATGAGTTCTTCGTTAATGACTTGGGGATCGGTCAATCCTTCTTCTTCGGATTTGGTGAGTAAGTTATCGATCAAAGACAACGTCAGTTTGACGCCGACATCGGCTTCGATGAGGATCTCTTCGAGTTCCTCAAAATAGGACTCGTCGACCGCTTTGTAGCGTTTGGCGAGAGCGTCGAGCTTATCGGCAAAAGCCGAACGCGATTTGCTGAGTCCCCGATCGTATTTGGAGGAAGTCGCGTCCTTCTTGTTGGCGAATTTCTGTTTGAGGAATGAGAAGAGGCCCATAAAAGCATCCGGCCTAATGGCCGTCACTACATTTTAGCCAATTTGTCGCCATAAGCAAAACGAAACGGGGGATCGCTGAGTCATGCGGATGAAAAAAACCGCTTACAGTGACACGTTTGCTCTTTCTTTTTTCATCCGCATGGCGCACAATTAAATACCGTGGAGAGCGCCGTTAGAAACTCACGGTTTTTAACAAGGGGGGGTGCTGAACAAAGTTCCTTCCCGCACTACTTTCTCAACCACATTTACTGCAGGCCCCTATAGAGCATTCTAGCCTCTCGGGGTCTTTTTTCCGCTTAGGGCAAGGGAGGGAAATTATCGAAGAAAGAGACGAAAGACACCACCATTTCATTCGATTTTGATCAAAGAAAGGAACCTATATGACAAAAGTAACGAAAGCACTCCTTGTCGCCTTCGGGTCGGCTGGCTTAGTCGGCACCGGATTCGCGGCTTGGAACATCACCATCTCGGGTGGGACTTCGGCCAATCGCACCGTCACCCCGAACACCGATGGGGACGTCGTTCTCGTCGCCCGCGGCTTATTAGTCAGCGACGTCGCCACTTCCCTCACCTTCCATGCCGACACCGGCACCCAAGTCGCGACCTATAACGTCAAGGCCGAAGACAGCGACTGGTACGACAACGTCGACCTCCTCGACGCCAGCGAAGAAAAAGTCAGCCTCAAGGTCAGCTTTGCTGGTGATAGCGACACCCATGAGTGGAGCAACTACATCGCCCTCACCGAAGCGGTCGAAAGAACCTACAGCCCGTCCGAATGGCTCGAAGGCAAATCCTCCTCGGGTTTGGATGTCAGCTTCACCTTCAACTGGGTCGGCCTCGGCGTCTACGCCAACCCGAAAGCCTATGCCCAGGCCACCTATCCCACCGTTGAAAGCCAACAAGCGTATCTCGAAGCCGTCAGCGCCGCGATCGAAGGCCTTCAATTCACCTTCTCGTTCGACTTGGTCGCCAATGAACCGGTGACGCCGCCTAGCCCCTCCGTCGAAAGCGTCAGCGCTACCCTTAGCTCGGCCTCGATCGAAGTCGGTCAGACCTCGACCTTGACCGTCAATACCAACTTAGCCAACAACGTGTCTGGTTACTCCATCGTCGAAGATAGCGGCATCCCCGCCGTTGCTTCCTTCGAAAATGGCGTTTTCACCGGCGTCTCCGCTGGCGAAGTCCGCTTCAAAGTCGAAATCGACAGCGTGAAGTCCTCTGAAGTCGTCCTCACCGTCAGCGAACCTGCTCCGGTCGCTTCCATCACCAGCGTGTCCGTTAGCCCGTCCGAAGCCGAAATCGAAGTTGGTGGCAACACCACTTTGACCGCCTCCGTCGTTAAGGTTGGCGAAATCAGCGAAGCTGTCACCTGGAGTTCTGATGCCGAAGGCGTCGCGACCGTCGAGAATGGCGTCGTCACCGGCGTTGCCGCTGGCACCGCCCACATCACCGCGACCTCTGTTGCTGATGGCACCAAGAGCGGAAGCGCGACCATCACCGTCGTTGCCGCTCAGCAATCCGCAGTCGTAACCGCTGAGTTGGACGTCACCTCGCTTGCAAAAGGCGAATCAGCAACCCTCACCGTTGAAGTTGACGATGTCGTGACTGCCGCTTCTGATTACACAATCGTTGATAAGAGCGATAACTTTGACACTCTCGTCGATTACGCAGATGGTGTTCTAACCGCAAAGACTGGCGGAACAGCAACATTTAAAGTTCAGTCTTCTGGTTCTAAATCATCTCTTCTGACGCTGAAGATTAACGTCGACAAACTGGTTAATAGCAATACCGTCAAGGGCACAACCACTAACTATTCATCTTGGACGGCCACAGATACCACCGGCGCCGAATTCGCCGGCCAATCGGCTGGAAGCAACGGAACAATTCAACTGAGGTCCAATAACAGCAACTCGGGAATTGTCGTAACAGCCGGTGTTGCAGGCAAACACGTCGCCAAAATTATCGTTGAGTGGGGATCGGCAACGACTGCTGGCAGAATCATCAACGTATTTGGAAATAATAATGCCTATACCAACCCGACCGACTTATACAGTAGTGGCACGCAAGGCACTCAAGTCGGATCGATAAACGTTAATGATGCAACAGAACTTACCATTTCAGACGAATATGCTTACGTCGGTATTCGGTCCTCAAGCGGCACTCTTTACCTAGACAGCATCCGCTTTGTCTGGGAAGACAACGACTAATCCCCTAAAGGAGTACTTATTATGAATAAAGCAATCAAAATTTTGATCCTCACCGCAGGGGCTGCTGCCTTTGCCGGAACCGGATATGCGGCTTGGAACATCGCCGTCACTGGTGACACCCTCGTCGAAAAGACCCCCACCATCGATGTCAGTGGCAATGTTTCTTTAAACGCCGCTGCCGTCCAGGTTGTTGATACTGACAACACCATCAAATTCGCCCCGAACGACGACAGCAATATGTCGCTCGTTTACACCGTTTCTCCTTCGGAAGCGGAATGGTACACCAAGGTCGCCGAACTCGACACCACCCAGAAGGTCAACCTGAAGATTGATGTCGCTGTCTCCTCGACCGCCGGCGGCTTCGAGACTTATCTCAATGTTCCTGAAGCCACCCAGACCCTCGCTCCGTCGGTCTGGCTCGCCGATAGCAACGGATACGAAGTCGAACTCGTCTTCTCTTGGAAGATGGCGGGTGGCCCCTTGGCCTATGCCGAAGACACCTATCCGACCGCGGAAGCGCGCAAAGACTACCTCGATGGCATCTCCGCCACCTTGGTTGGCATGAGCATCGACATCACCTTCGATCTCGTCGCCGTGCCCAATCCGTAAGGAATAACTTAGGGAGGATCGCCCGTGAATCGTCGCATCGTCAGCATCACCCTCGCTGTCGTGGCCCTCACGATTCTTTTGGCGATCCTCCTTTTCGTCTTCTTCGATGACTACAAAACCCTGTTGAAGAACAAGAAGAAACAGCAGAAGGAAGTCATCCAATATCGGAAGAACAAACCGACCAAGAACCGCAAAGCTTGGATCGTCATCAGCGACATCGCCGTCTTTGCCTTACTCACGGGCCTCATCGCTTGGAAGGCGGTCGCCGCCGCCCGCCACGAGCTCATCAGCATCGATGATCATACGGCCCGCATCACCATCGTCTCCGGTTCGATGTCGTATAAATACGACCAGAACACGTATCTGGATGAAAACGGCCTGGATAACCAGATTCCCCTCTACTCGTTGATTGAGTTGGAGAAGCTTGATGAGTCGGATGAGATCGCCCTATATGATGTCTGCGCTTATCAGAACAATAAGGGCGACTATATCGTCCACCGCATCGTCGGGGTCGTCGAAAAGGACGATGGCCCCTATTACCGGTTCAAAGGGGACGCCAACGAGAACAGCGACTTCTACCTCGTCAAACGGGCGGATGTCCTTTATCGCTGGACCGGAAAGCAGAACGTCGTGCTCGGAAGAACCATTTCCTTTGTCCGTTCGGAAATCGGCATCATCGTCTTGCTATACATCTTGGCGCTTATGATCGTCGCCGAAGTGCTGAACGACCGAAAGAAAAAGTTCTTTGAGTCTTTGCCCCCGCCCCCACCGCCTCCTCTTCCGCGTTTGCCAGACGCCGCGATCATCAGTTTCGTCGGCGAAAAGGGGAAAGGCCAAAGGATGTATGTCTATGGCGAACGGCCGCATCCCGTGGTCCAAGAAACCAAGAAAAAGAGAAAGAAAAGACGGTAAAACCGTCTTTTTTATTATTTGATACCTTATATGGGCGTTTGGCTGAAGCCAACCAGCCGAATGGTTTTTGTTGATTAATTGACTTTTCGCGTTACATAAAACCCTTTACAACCTATCGGTTGTGGTATCTGATCGCCTACAAAAACGCGAATTGGATCTGATGAAATTGATGAAATAAAAAAGGCGGGGAATCCCGCCTTTCTTTTTGGTTATCGCTTAGAGATCGAAGTCGACGTCAGAATCGGCCGCTTCGTACGGATTAAGATCCATGACCACCAACTCGAGGCCGTAGATGAAATCCTTTTCGCCGTTGGTCGGACGATAGTTGTGATTGATCTCTAGCTCAACGGAGAAGTGAACTTCGCCGGATTCGTAGATCCAGAGATCGCTTTCACGATCGTAGGTGTAACCATTGGTGCTCTTGAGAAGCTCGAGGCAGTTCTCATAGGCATTGGCGACTTCTTCCGCGGTGTCGAATTCGAAGTGGCCATCCCAGACGTTCAGATGGACGACGGTGCTCTTGATCTTCGGAATCTGCACGCCTTCGCCCAAATCGATCCAAACGATTTCGGTGTCATCTTCGGTATCGATGTTGATGCAGTAGTTATACGGCGACTCAACAAACGGGATGATGTCCATGTTGTCGTGGGTCACGCACTGGAAGGCATCGATGGTGCCTTGGCTCCAGTAGGTGGTTTCCGGCTGGCCATCCATACCCATAACGGTGAAGGTGCGGCGATAGATCCACTCGCTCCACTTGGTGGCGACATCGTATTCGATGATATCGGCGGTGTCGAGCGGGAGCGCAGTCGTGCCAACGTTGCTGACGGTGCCTTTGATATGAAGGGTGCCCTGGGAAGAGAGGAAGGTGTAGATCAAGCCATCGTTGGTGAGTTCGATGGCGACGGTGCCATAGTCAGGGGACGGCATGCCGAAGACGTTCGCGTCGGGGACAAGCATCTTCTGAACATTCTCGTGGAGACCTAGTTCGCCGCTGAGGACGTATTTGCCTTCGACTTTGTCGAACATGACGGAGGAATACTTCCAGAAGGCTTCAAATTCGGTGCGGGTGCCACGGATTGCCATCGGAAGGCCTTTTTCCGCATAAATGGCAGCCGCTTGAGGATCGGCGGCGTAATCGGCGGTGTCTTCAAAAGGCACGAAGCCGTCTTCGGTGCGATACGCGCCATTGTCGGGATAGTTGAAGCCATCCTGATAGTCATAGAAATAACCGTCCGGAGTGACATAAGAGACGACTTTGTAGTCTTTTTCTTCGGGTTCTTCGCCATATTCTTCGGCGGATGGATCGCCATCATCATGGACTTCCAAGGTGACGGTGTAGTTGTAGTCGGCAAGCGCGGCGAACGCCTCATCGAGCTCTTCGTAGCCTTCGCCTTCGCGCGGAGCGACTTTCTCCGGGCAATCGATGATGGAGGACGCGGAAGTGAAGGTTCCGCTATAGACGCCGGTGACGGAACTCCATTCGGTTTCGGCGGAGAACTCAATCGAAAGGGTGGTCGGGGTGCCCGCGCCATCCATGCCGATCTTCAAGGAATCGATGCTGGTGAACTGATAGTAATTCAAACCGCGGAGGATGTTCCAAAGATAAATGTCGTTGAATCCTTCGGCATCGACGAGGACGATGTCGCCGTCCTCAATGCCAAAGAGCGACTCGGCGCGCAAGAACGGGTTGCCAAAGAGACCATCGAACGGATAGTACATTATTCCGTCGGTGAGATAGTTGGCGACCAATTCGTTGGTGCGAGGATCCAAGCTGTACTGGCAGGCATAGCCGGTGTTCGGATCGAGGTCGATTCGGGCGCCGCTCCCATACTCCCATTCAGGGACGACTTCTTCAAAGAAGAAGTAATCGCCGCCGAAAATGGAGGCGACATAGAAGACCGGCCCTTCTTCAACATAAGGATCGACGCCTTCGCCCTGGTCATAGACGCTGGTTTCCTGATAGGTACCCATAAAGGCGACTTCGCCGCTGATTTCGCGGAAGGCCTGTTTGATTTTGGCGGCGTTGACCGAGCTGACGTCTGGTTCGCAGCCGCTTTCGCTGGTGGACGGCGGGAGGCTTTCGCACGAACAAAGCGATCCGATGTCCGAGGGAGAGCATGCCGTGGCGAGCAGTCCAGCCGCTAACGCCAAAACAATGAATTTTTTCATGCTTTTCCTTTCTGCCCGCTCGGTGGCGGGCTTTTTTCTACATATGCCAAAGTAGCACGCACACGAAACATGTCAATCGTTATGTTGGAAAATGGGCGCTAATTACGGATTTTTGACCGGAATTTTCGGAAAATCGATAAGAAAAACCGCCTTTTTCCAAGGCGGTCATTCAGAAACGATTATTCTTTCGGGCTGGCGTATTTGCTCAATGCGTCGATGGCCGCGTTGGTTTCGGCCTCTTGCTTGCTGCGGCCGGCGCCGCGGCCGAGTTCCTGCCCATCGACATACACTCCGGCGTAGAAGATTTTGTCATTGGACGGCCCCTCTTCTTTGAGGATGCGGTATTCGAAGATCTCGCGTTCCGCTTGAAGGGCTTCTTGGAGGCGGGTCTTCGGATCGCTTTCGGGGGTGGCTTCTTTAACCATATCGGCAAAGAACTTTTGAAGCAGGCGGAAGGTGAAGTCCAAGCCTTGATCCAGATAGATGGCCCCAATCAAAGATTCGAACACGTCTTCGGCGATTTTGCGGCGATTCTTATCGCCCCAAACAAAGCCTTTGCCCACCTTGACATAGGAAAGCAAGTTCAGACGGCTGGCGAAGGAAGCTTCACTGTAGCCTTTGGCAAACGAGGTGCGGATTTTGCTGAGCCCGCCCTGATTCATTTCCGGGTGGCTGCGGTAAGACAAATCGGCAAGAACCAAACCTAAAACGGAATCGCCGAGGAATTCCAACCGCTCATAGTCGTAATCCGGGGAATTCGGGTCGGCATGGACCGAGGGATGGGTGAACGCCATCTCATACAAAGTGCGGTCTTTCGGTTCGATGCCGAGCATTTCGAAGAGCTTATTCACCGGCGAAACCCTCCTTGATGGAATCGATGAGTTTGGCCTTGGCTAACTTGTAGGCGACATCGATGCCGTTATAGAAAGCGAACGCATCGCTGTTGCCATGGGCCTTGACGGTGACGGCATTGACGCCGATGAGCATCGCCCCGCCGACCTTCTTCGGATCCATGCGGGTCTTCATCTCTTTGAGTCCGCCTTTGGCGAATAAGTAACCGATCTTGGTGAAGATGTTCTTGGTGAAGCCTTTCTTCAACACTTTGCCGATGCCTTTCACCGCGCCTTCGCTCGATTTGAGGAAGACGTTGCCGGTGAAACCATCGCTGACGAGGACGTCGGCTTCGCCGTAGAGGACGGCGTTGCCTTCGAGGTTGCCGATGAAGTTAATCTTCGGATCCTTGGACATGAGTTCGAACGCGGCTTTGCCTTCGGGGCTGCCTTTGCCTTCTTCGGAACCATTGGAGAGCAAAGCGACTTTCGGCGAATCGACGCCATTGACCGCCTTGTTATATAAGGAGCCCATGTAGGCGAATTGGGCGATCTCTTCCGGGGTGTTCTCGTTGGACGCGCCGATATCGAGGACGGTGATGAATCCGCCATCGCTTAGACGCGGGAACTGCGTGACCAAAGCCGGGCGTTTGACGCCGGGGATCTTCTTGAGGATCAAGGTCGCGGCGCTTAAATAAGCGCCAGTCGATCCGCAGGATACCACCGCATCCGCCTCTTTCTCGATGACGGCGCGGATGGCTTTGACCATAGAACTATCTTTTTTGCGGAGCACTTCCATGACGCCGCTGTCCATCGCGCTGACGTCGGTGCTGAAAATCTTCTCGCAAGAAAGGTCTTTGATTTCCTCTTCGTTGCCGACGGCGATGATTTCGACATCGTCGTGATCTTTGAGGAAATTGGTGACGGCTTCTTTCGTCGCGGCGGAGCCATTGTCCCCGCCCATCATGTCCACAATAATTCGAATCATAAGGATTACCTCGCCGTTAGTATAACGGCAATTGAGGGGAAACGCGAGAAGGGGCGTTTACCCGATTTTGATATCTTCCACTGCCTGGCGGCATTTCTCGTAGAAATCGCGGAACTCTTCTTCC
>CAMYXQ010000033.1 GCA_947303105.1 uncultured Caryophanales bacterium
TTCACCAGGGCGCCAAGCAGCCAAATGATGGCGGTCGCGGCAAGAGGACCCCAGAAAGTGTTGAACCCACCGACGACGGCGCCTAAGAAGGCCATCAGCTGAACGGGGGTCATGATCGAGGTGCTCAATTTGTTGGCGTTATTGTTTAAGAAAACGCAAGCCAAGCAGCCAAGGCCGGCGGCCACCGACCATGTCACCGCGGTAATGATATGGGTATTGACGCCCATCATCTGCGCGGTGGTTTCATTGGAGGCGGTCATGCGGACGCCAAGACCAAACTTGCTTCCATACAAAACGATGAACAACACTGCGATGAGAACGGCGGCGATGCCAACGCAAGCCACCGTATTCCAAGCATAATAGATATCCCCGATTTTGAAGCCGATATTGATAATCGTGCCTCCCTCTTCGCGAGTGAGGGGAATCAAAACGGTCGCGGGGTTGATCTGAGCGATCGAACCAGAGGGCTCTCGGACGATAAGAGCAATCGAAATCAGTGAAAGCAAAATGTAGGTGAAACCCATAGTGATAATCTGTTTCCCCACGGGATTCACATGCCTTGCCCTGCGGATGACGCCGACATCGATGAAGATACCTAAAACAACGCAGACAACGAAACCGATCAAAAGGGCAACCCAAATATTCAGTCCGTTCTCATACATCGTTTTCGCGACGAGATAACAACCGAAAGTTGCGATGGTTGTCTGGGCGAAGTTCGTCGTCGTCGAGGTTTTGAAAATCAGGGTGATTGCCGTAACCGTCAGAAGAGCAACGAATAGCGTCAGCAAGGAGTCATTTGAGAATATTACATTCATAAAGTAGTTCCTTCCTTGTTGGAAGGAGGGAGCTTAGATTACTCCCCCCAGCGGATGACGTTGGCGGACCAGACGTAGCCGATGCCGGCGGCGATCATGCAGACGATGTCGCCGTCTTTGACCATGCCCCTCTCGAGCGCAAGATGCAGCGAGAGGATCTGGTCGATCTGGCCGATGTGGCCGTAATCTTCGAGATAGATCGAGTTCTCTTCGGTGAGTCCGAGATCATGGAGCATGCCCATGTGGCCCGAGCGCTTCATATGAAGGATGGCAAGATAGTCGATGTGCTTTTCAAGGCCGGCCTTCTCGAAGGCTTTGTCGATGCACTTGTACCAGTTCGGCATCGAGACGGCGTTGAGGCGATCTTTCATCTTGATCGGATCCATGAGGCGGAGGGACTTCGCGGCTTCCGCGACGTTCTCCGGGGTGATCGGGTTGGCGATGCCGCCGATTTCGACGCCGGCGGTTCTGGCGAGGGAGCCATCGGCGATGAGGTGCGAGGCGAGGACGTTGTTGCGGCCATAGTTCTTCTTGAGAAGGATGGCACCGCCGCCGGCACCGAGGTTATACATCATGGACATGTTCTTGTCGGTGTAGTCGACAAAGTCGCCATTACGGTAGCCACCGCAGATCAAGATGGTGTCGATGGTATCGTCGGCGATGAGCATGCAGCGCGCGACTTCCATCGCGGCGACGCAGGTGCAGCAACGATTCTGGACGTCGAGGGCCCAGGCGTTCCAAGCGCCGATGCGGTCTTGGATGTAGCAAGCGGAGGTGGTTAAGGGGTATTCTTTGTACTCTTCGCCGATGCAGAGGATGACGTCGATGTCCATCGGATCGACTCCGGTGTTCTTCAAGCAGTCGAGAGCGGCTTTGGCGCCCATTTCCTGGGTGCCGTCAACGGTCCAATCCTTCGAGGGGATCGGTTTGGATTTGATGCCGAGTTTGGCGATGACCGCTTCTTCGGACCAAGTCCCATTCGTCGCGTCAGAGATTTCTTTGGCGGACATGCGGGTGCTCGGCAAGTAAATGCCGGTTCCCACGATACCAACAGTAGGTTTCATTGTGTTTTATTCTCCTTAAAATTGGAAACTATCGGATTTTGAGGCCGGTTTGCCGGTCTCGATGTAGGAACGGTAATCCTTGAAGAAACGTTCCTTTTGGTCGCACTCATTGGCGCTGTAGATCATATGGGTGCAATCCTTGTAATGGATGTGCTGGAATTGCGGGTTGCCGCTGAGGGCGTCGATGTTGGCGCGGCTCATGAACGGAAGGACGAACGCGTCGTTTCCGGCGGTGAAGAGCAAAGTCGGCATATCGATGTCTTTGGCTTGGTTGGTGCCCATGCCATAGAGACTTGGCTTATCAGTGATATTCCAAGTGGTGAGGGCCCAGTCATCGGCCAAGAGGTCTTTCTGCATAAGAGCCTCGCGGACGAACTCCTTGAAGAATTCGGTCGGTTCGCCTTCGTGGGCGCCTAAACCGCCAAGGATCTTGACATAGAGATCGAAATTCTGCGATTTGAGGACATTGACGGTCATCGCGATGGCGCGGGCGGTGTCATCGTCGGCAGTCATCATGTCGTTCATGTCCTTGAACGGGAGGAAGCCACCATCCGGACCCTTCTTGAAGAGGGGGTAGCCATAGACGGAGCTCGGGGCGATGAGAATCAGCTTCTTGGTGATGTCTCTCGCATCGGCGGCGAACTGCATTGCCACCGCACCGCCGAGGGAATGGCCGACGACCACCGCTTCTTTGACGCCGATCTTGCGGCAGAAGAGGATGAGATCATCGCTTAATTCCTTGATGGTGGAAATCGGATGATTGTAGGTGCTGCGACCAAAACCGCGGAGATCGGGGATGATGGTGCGATAGCCCTTGGGGGCCTCATCGAGGAAGTCCAACATGCCAAAGATGCTGCCATAGTTGCCGTGGATGACGAGGATGGGGAATCCTTCGCCCTTTTCGACATAGCAAAGCGTCTCGCCATTGGGAAGCTCTGCGTAGTGCAATTCTTGGTTCATATTTTCTCCTTAATCAATATGGAAACCCCACTCGCCAATTTGCGGGCTAGCAAAACAGATGACAAGAAAGGGCTTTCATGCTGACATAACTTTACACATTCACGGGCACGCAAAGCAAGCGAAAACTCACTAAAAGTGAATGGGCGTTCACAAAATCAAGGCCGTACGCAGGGCGCGAAAATATGCGGAAAACCGAAGAAGGAGGCGGTTTTTGCGCAAGAAAGCGGGATTTATAAGCCGATGGCCACCGCCAAAAGGAGGAAGCCGACCGAAGTGGCCAAAAGGAACAATTGATAGAGGCCCGTTCGCTTAATCCAGTCGATATAGGATACGTCGGCGAGGCCCAAACCGATCATCAAAGTGCCGCAGGTTGGGTAGACGACATTCGTATAGCCGTCCCCCAATAAATACGCAAGGATGATGACATTGGTGCTGATTCCAGGGATCGGGGTGACCGTCAATAGCGGGATGATCAAAGCGGCCTTTGCCGAAGCGGACGGGATGAAGAACTCGAGCAAGAGGATGAACGCCAATAAGAGGAGGACGCCGGCATAAGGCGAGATCGAGGCGAATAAGTCATACATGTAGTAGAAGATGGTGTGCAAAATCTGGCCCTGTTCGGCGATGTACTTGATGGCGAACGCGGTGACGATGACGAAGATCGACGGCGCGATGGCTTTTAAGCCATGCCAGAAAGCGAGGAACCATTTCTTCCAGGAACCGATGAGGATACGGCCAATGACGACGGTGCCGATGACAAAGGCCACCGCCACCACCACGAGGCCAAGGCCGAGGTCGCGGAGAACGGGGATCGCCGCGAATAAAACGATCATCACGAAGACGAACATGAATAAGGCGGTGATGAGCCAAGCTTTCTTCTTGGTTTCGGGATCGAGGGTTTCGACGTGGTCGAGACGCTCGAAATCGGCGCCCAAGCGCTTCTCGTCGCGGCGAGCCATCCAAATCATGAAGAAACAGGTGGCAACGCCGAGAAGGACGAGCATGATGGCGCGGTACCAAAGGCCATCGAGGACGTTGGTGCCGGTCAAAGTGGAGCAAATCCCCACCGTCAACGGGTTGAGGAGGGCGCAGGTAAAGCCGACGCCGCTGGTGATCAAAACGAGGGATAACGCGGTCTTCTTGTCCCAACCCATCGCCGTCGCGAAGGATAAGCAGATCGGGAAGAGGATGAGGAGCTCATCTTGGATGCCGAACAAGGAGCAGAGAACCATGATGACCACCGAGATGGCAGCGATCGCTAAGAAGCGACGCTTCTTGAGTTTGGCGATAAGCACCTGGATGAGGGCGTTCATCGCCCCACATTCTTCCATGACTTTGAAACAGCCGCCGAGGATGAGGATCATCGCGACGATTTCGTACATGGTGATCTTATTGGGATCGAAAATGAGGGTTTCGACCGGCGAAGTGAACCACCGATACCAAGGGATGCGGGTCATTTCGTCGGGATTTGTGATGAAATGGAACGTCGCCGGCTCACCGGTGTACATGCCCGGTTTGATGACATAGGTCAAAACGCCGACGAGGATGAGGATGAAATATAAGAGACCGACGACTTTCAAAATGCCTTTGATGTCGATCTTCATTTCTTTTTTCTTTTTGGGAGGCTCCGCCACCGCTTCGCCGTTGGGAGCCGCTTCACTGATTTCCGGTTCGGAAACAACCGGCTCTTCAACCGGCGTTTCTTCTTTCAGGATCTCATCCTTCTCTTTCATGAGCAGGGCTCCTTTCGAATGCGTCGGCGGAGACGCGATCCCACTTCGGATCGATCTGCCGATGCAGCTCTTCGACGATCATCGTGATCTCGGCGACGCGATTGGGCTTTTCGGTCGGCACGAGGCGCAGATATCCACCGCTATAGAACACCTCATTCGCGTATCCGGACATAAACGGAGCGCAAGGGATATCCATCAGGGGAATGTGTTTATGATAAGGCATTTCCTCGCGAAGACCATCAAAAGTTAGGCCATCATGATTGATTGTGACCTTCCCGCGACCGCATTTCCGGCAATCGCGGCTGTTATCGACGACCTTGGTGGTGACCAGTTCATAGAGGTCCGCCTCGTAGGAGAAAGAGAACGCCGGGTCTTTGACTTTTTCCCGGACGAGGTCGCGCTGGAAATCGTTCCATTCGTCGAGTCGCGAGAACGGCAACGGATGGTCCGAAGATAAGGCGTACGTGTCATCCAAATCGAAATGGGCGCCGCAGGAACAGACGAGCGATTTCCCATCGAATCCGAGCTCATGGTCTTTGCCGCAGACGGGGCAATGGAAGAGGATCTTTTCGAACCCTTTCATCAAAGAATCCTTGGATTTGTAATGATTTTTCTCTTTTTCGTTCCAGGCGAAATCGTTGTAATAGAACGCTTCGAGATACTTGGCGTAGAGGGCTTCTTCGTCCATCTCTTTGAGCTCTTCCGGGGTGAAAAGGATCGAATAATGGAACTCCATTTTCCCTTTGCGGTACCCCTTTGCCGCTCTCGGTTTGGCAAGGTAGGCGCCTCTTGACGAGCAGAGCACCACCGGAACGCCGGCTTGTTTGAGGAATTGGATCGTCGCCGGATTCATCGGCTGCATCGCCCCGATCGTCGATTGGATCCCTTCGGGGAACAAGCAAATCGATGCCCCTTGGCTAAGAAGGTTCATGATCGATTTGGCCGCTTTGAAGTCCGGACCGTAAAGCGATTTGGGAACGACGCCGATCTTGGTGAAGATCCGCAAGAAATGGGCGTCGTAGAAATTGGAATAACCCATCACCGAATTGAGGTCGACGAAGGGGTATTTGCCTAACACATAGTAAAAATTATCACGCGAAGAATGATCGGCGATGAGGACGACTTGCTTGCCCTTCATTTCCTTTTTGTCGAAGTGATAGAAAAACTTCGCGGGATGGAAACGGATATGGCAACGCATCGCAAAGCGATACACCACGCTCCAAAAATGGCTCGGTAAGCCCGGCTCATAGGTTTGGAGTATGTCATGGGGAATCAGTTTGCTCATGAGATGACGGGACATATTTTAAGGAGCGACCCCTTAACTTTCAAAAGTTATTAAAAAGGCATCCCGTTTCAGGATGCCCATAGTCGGTTGGGGATTATTCCTTGCGGATCGATTCGGCGATGACGTTGGCGGCACCGGCGAGAGATGCGCTTTCGCTCGGAAGGATGATCTTCGTCGCTTTGCCGTCGGCCATCTTGGCGAGCGCATCGTAGTAACGGAGCGCGAGGACCGAGGAATCGGCGCCGGCTTCTTTGATCGCTTTCAAGCCTTCGGCTTCGGCGAGGCGGAGCATGCGGACGCCTTCGGCCTCCGCCGCTTTCATCTCGCGGAGAGACTGCGCTTGGCCCTGGGCGATGAGGATCGCGGACTGCTTCTCGGCATCGGCGTTGAGGATCTGAGACTCCTTTTTGCCCTGAGCGACGAGGATGGCGGACTGCTTCTCACCTTCGGCGAGAAGGACCTTTTCTCTCTTTTCGCGCTCGGCCCGCATCTGACGTTCCATCGCTTCGCGGATATCGGCAGGCGGTAAGATGTTCTTGACCTCAACCCGGTTGACTTTGATGCCCCATGGGTCGGTTGCGATATCGAGGATTTGACGCATCTTCTCGTTGATGATGTCACGGGAGGTGAGGGTTTCGTCGAGATCGAGGTCGCCGATGATGTTACGCAGGGTGGTCGAGGAGAGATAGTCAATGGCTTTGATCGGGTTCTCAACGCCATAGGCGTAGAGCTTCGGATCGGTCACTTGGTAGAAGATGACGGTGTCGATCTTCATGGTGACGTTATCTTTGGTGATGACGCTTTGGGGATCGAAGTCGCGGACCTGCTCTTTCATCGAGATGCGGTAGGCGACTCTGTCGATGAACGGTACCTTCATTTAGATGCCGACGCCTTTGGTGTGCTTATAAGCACCGAAGCGTTCGATGATGTGTTTTTCGGTTTGACGGACGACTTTCACGTTGCAGATGATGATGATTAACGCGAGGAAGACGACCACTGAGACTGAGATGATTGCAGCGAGCATTTATTTTTCCTCCTTCTTTTCTTCTTCTGGCACCGGCCGCACGATGAGTTTGTTGCCGCTGATGGCAACGACCTCGATGCGGGTGCCGACGGGGATGACCTCGTTTTCATTGGTGGCCACCGCCGTCCATTTGATGTCGTTGATCGAGACCGTCCCGCGGTTTTTGGGACCGATGTCATCGATCAATAGACCTTTCTGGCCGATGAGCGAGTCGGCGTTGCTCGGGGTGATATTCCGTTTGAGCAGTTTCTTGACCGTCGGTCGGAGGGCGGCGAGCAAGGCGATGGAAATCACGAAGAAGACGATGACCTCGATCCACCAGTCGACCCCATTGATCAGACTGACGATGAGGGCGATCATGGCGCCTCCGGCGAACCAGATGCTTACCAGGTCCGTGCCGACGGCTTCGACGACGATCGCCACAACGAATATTCCGAGCCAAATTGCCCACATCCATTGTTCCATATCACTTGACCTCCTTATCCAAACGAATGATGAGATAGTTTTCCACCTCGTTCCATTGGGTCTCGAACTTGAGCGGGGTTTTGCCCAACTGGAGATGGGTGGCTTCCGCGATCGAATTCATGAGTTGCGTCGAATTGATGCGGGTGTAGCTCTGCTTCACCTGGAGCGGGAGCAGGCAATACTCATCCAAATCGCCGCGATCGACCCGTTCCTTGCTTAAGGACTGGATGATGATGTTCCCGGCCTCGTCGATTCCGACTTGGACGCGGTAGGCGTATTCGAAGGGGATGCCCGCAACGGTATTGAGGGTGATGCTATTGCCATAAAGTGAGGCAACACCGAGCTTTTCTTTGGGTGAGAACCACTTTACATTCATCGAAATTCCTCCTTTGATATCATTATACAAATAAATACATTTTTATACAATACAATTCGGAAAAAAGGGATAGTTATACTATTTACATATGAAAAAGAAACGCGTGGACCCATCCGAGATCGTGCGTTTGAATCCGTCGCTCGATTCCGGTCTAACCAAAGAACAAGTCGCCTCACAGACTGAAAAAGGCCTGATCAATAAACCAACCAAGAAAGTCGAGAAGAGCGTCATCCTCATCCTTCTCCAGAACTTCTTCAGTCCTTTCAACTTAATCCTTTACGCGGTCGCGGTCTTCTTCGCTTTCTTCATGGTCATCTGCGACACCCTCGGGTATCACGATATCGTCATGGAGGAATTCGGGTTCTCGAAGTTCCTTTTCCTCATCCCCGCCATCATCAATTCGATCATCGGGTCCATCCAGGAAATCAACGGTAAACGCGTTCTCTCGAAACTTCGTCTTCTCAACCAGGCCAAAGCCATCGTCATCCGCGATGGCGAACGTCAGAAACTCGTGTCCCAAGATATCGTTCTGGACGATGTATTGGTTCTCTCCGCCGGCGAGCAATGCTTGGCCGACTGCATCCTCGGCGCCGGTTCCCTTTACGTTGATGAAGGCTTGTTGACCGGCGAATCCGATGCGATCCAAAAGAAACCCGGGGATCTGATTTATGCCGGTTCCTCGATCGTTGCCGGAGAAGGAAAAGCCATAGTCGAACGAATCGGGGACGATACTTATGCGGCCGGTTTGCAAAGCAAAGTACGTGAATTGCCCCGCCACCGCAGCGAGCTGATGGTCAGCATCAATAAAATCATCCGCGTCCTTGCCTTCATCCTTATCGGCATGGTCGTTCTCGTCACCGTGACGATGGTCGTCAAGATTCATGTCTACGATGGCGACCCCTACGTCTTTGATACGAGCGAAGTCCTATCTCTCACCAGCGTCACCACCTGGGCCC
>CAMYXQ010000034.1 GCA_947303105.1 uncultured Caryophanales bacterium
TAGACAATCGGTTCAACATTGAAGATTTCGTAATAAATGACCACCTGATCGCCGGAGTTATCCGGATCGGTCGAATCGGCGTAAACGTACGCGTAGTAAGTCATGCTCCGTTCTTCGATGCCGAGATCGCCGAGATCGAGCGGCTCTGTGATATCGACGTTTTCTTCGTAGGCGGCGGTGAAATCATCGCCCTCGGTCTTGATGGCAAAGGAGAAATTCGACCAATAGGAATTCGGGTCAGTGTAGTTGAAACTCGCCGTGTAGAAGTGGCGGAACAACGTGTCGTCGTAAGTGACGCTCCAATCGATGCCGGAGAAGTAGCTCGGGCCTGGGCTATCGTCGACGATGCCGGTATGGGCGATGGTGATCGGGTTCGGGTAGCCGTCAACGAGGTCATATTCATATGACGATACGGCGGTCACCACCACATCGATCTCTTCGGGCGGATAGGAACTGCCGGACGGGATGACGAGATTCGGCGGTTGCATGGTGATCTGAGCGATGTCGGTCATCCGGTCGATCTGATTCTCTTGGACGGCGGTCGTCTGCGAATTGCCTTCGACCGTCAAAGTGACGCGGAAGGAAGACCACCGCTCTAACGGATCGTAGAAGTAGATGAAGAGGCGCGGATTGCTGCTTTCGAGCGAAGAGGAACTATCCATATCCGCGGTTCCGTTGAGGATTTCATGGCCATCGACGGACATCACCATCGGCTCAATCTCGAATGGCTCGGAATAGAGCAGGACGCGGGTGCCGGAATTATCCGGGTCGGTGGAATCGGCATAAACGTGCGCGTACATGTCCGGCATGCCGATGTCGGCTTCCAGCATGCCGATCTGCAACTGGTCGCTCAAAGAATTCATTTGCTCGGTATAGAGGACCGAATCGCCCTCTTCGTCCTCGATGCAGAACTCGAAGTTCGACCAATAGGCATTCGGATCGTCGTAATCGAAGCTGACGGCGTATTGATGCCTGAACATCTCTTCGTCTTCGTAATCGACCGACCAAGCCAGGCCGTTGATCTGCGAGCCGGACGGCGTTTCGCCGGCGATTGTCTGGAGATAGACGAGAACCGGGGCCGGCCGCTCATTGACGAGGTCGAAACGGTAACTGGACATCGCGGTGACCCGGACCGTCATGTCTTCGGATAGAAGCGACGGATCCATATTCATCTGGACGAAGGCCATGTGGCCATCGGGATCGAAGCCTTCGCGGGCGATTTCTTTCTCGAAGGTTAAGTTCGCGCATTGGATGTTGACGGTGAATGAGGACCACCGCTCGGCGAAGTCGGTGAAATAGACCTGGGCTTGGAGATCGATCGGCTCCGGCGCGCCGGTCGGGCTTTGGTTCTCGTCGTAGACCGGGGCGATTTCGATGCCTTCGACTTCCGGAGCGGACTCGAAGTCTTCCTCGTAAAGGATGACTTGGCGGCCGGGGTTCTCCGGATCTTCGGAATCCGCATAAATGCGGAGCGGCCAACTGCGGCCAGGCGGCGGCAACAATTCTTCGGGGAAGGTGAACGGATCTTCCGGCGAGAATTCGAGCATCATGTCGGCGGATTGGTAGTCCGGATCGGAAAGGCTGATCATGAAGTTCGACCAGTAGTTGAAATCGTCGCGATAATCGAGTTGGAACGAGTATTCGTGCTTGCACTCGTATTGGTCATAGGTGACGTGCCAACGGAGACCGCGGATGAGAGAAGCCGTCTCCGGCTCCTTTTCGCCGGTCGTGACCGTGTAAGTGGCCACCGGCTCATCTTCCCAAGAGAAGAACAGGTTCTCGTAGACATTCAGGGTGTATTCGGTGGAATAGGCAAGGTCTTCGAAAACGCCTTCGTGGATGCCGAGCCATTCGATGGGTCTTTCGGCGACGCGGTCGTTGCCTTGCAAAAGAACGAGGGTCAAGAAGCATTCGATTTTCTGATCGTCTTCGGAGGAAACGGGGTCGTTCGGCGAATCGCTTTCGATCGCTTCGGCTTCGTTAAAAGCCAACAAACTGTACTGGATCGTATTTTGGACGACGTAGACTTCGCTGAATTGGACGATGTTCGGGGCTTCGCGGGTATCGTTTAAAACCATGACGCCGCCGACGGCGATGACCGCGGTCGCCCCCACCGTCAACGTGGTGGACACGGCGGTCGAGGTCGTGCTGGCCGCTTTGGTGATCTTTTCGAGTTGGGCTTTCTTGGCTTCGAGTTTTTCGGCCCCGAGCTCGGAATGCTCGGCGTTTTGCTCGACCCCGTTAAAGGGCTGCTCTTTGGGTTTGAGGCTCTCCGAACCAAAAGTGGTCCGTTCTTTGGAGAAGACGTTTTCCTCTTTTGGCGAATATTGCTCGGGGTCGATGCGTTTTCCCATATCTTTGAAAAGTATATCTTGATTCGTGTTGATTTTCGATAAAATCAATCACGACCGCGTTCTGCCTTGCTCTTTCTGGATCGGGGATTAAACTAAAATCAAGGACGGTTTTCATCAATGAATCACGAATTCAAAGAAATCATTATCAAAGATAATTTTTATCAATCCTCTTCCTATTTCCCGATGCCGTTATGTCTAATCGGCACCCTGAATGAAGATGGCTCCCTGACCAGTTTCGGGTCCTATTCCCTCTGCTTCCCGTATTACATCGCCGGCAAAGGATTCTATGCGATGGTCCTCGAATGCCGGAACACTTCCAATACGGCGAGAGGTTTGCTCCGCCACGGAAAGTGCTCCATCAACTTTATCCCTTATTCGAAGAAGAATTTCCGCCAATGCGTGAGCAACGGCTTCCCCGGCGATACCCCGGAAGAGAAGATGAAGGACTTCACTTTGACCCCGATCGACGGCCAATCGAAGGCCGATGATCCGGAAGGGAATTATCCGAAAATCCTTGAAGAAGCCCTCCAGGTATTCGAATGCACCTGGGTTTCCGAGATGGATAACGCCCAAGATGACAAAGTCCAAGAAGAATATGATGGCCCGTATCATGACTTCAACGGCATCACCTCGAAATACGGGGCCCACTTCATCTTGAAGATCGACCATATCTTGCTCAAAGAGAAATACTATGACGCCATCATCAATGGCAGCACCCCAGCCAATTTCTGCCCCCTCCCCACCAACTGGGGCTATCGCGATTCGAAAGACTTCTGGTGCAGCGACTTCCGCAAACCGAGAGCGGAAGGCATCCCGAACCGTCAGATCGACCTTTCCTCGCTCCGCTATGCGGCCACCCGTCTCAATACCGATGTCGAGTTCACCGATGATGCCTTAAAGACCATCGTCAAGGTGCCGCGCCCCTTCCTCAAACTCGTTCTGCAAGGCTGCGTCAACTGGGCCAACGAGAACGGCGTGAAGGTCATCACCGAGAAAGAGATGAAAATCATTTCCGACAAGCGGGCCGCCGAACGGAAAAAGAAGAAATAAGCAAAAAGAAAACGCCCGGTCCCCCGAGCGTTTTTTTGTTATCGCTTACTGGTTCTTGAACGCCTTCAAGCCAAGGTACTGGGCTTCTTCGCCGAGTTCTTCTTCGATGCGGAGGAGCTGATTGTATTTGGCCATGCGGTCGGTGCGCGAAGCGGAACCGGTCTTGATTTGGCCGGCGTTGACCGCCACCGCAAGATCGGCGATGGTGACGTCTTCGGTTTCGCCGGAGCGGTGAGAGACCATCGTGGTGTAGCCGTTGATCTGGGCCAAGCGGATGGCGTCGAGGGTCTCGGTCAAAGTGCCGATCTGGTTGACTTTGATGAGGACGGAGTTCGCGACGTGGCTGTCGATGCCGCGGCGGATGAACGCCGGGTTGGTGACGAAGAGGTCGTCGCCGACGAGCTGGATCTTGCCGCCGAGCTCTTTGGTGAGGAGTTCCCAGCCTTCCCAATCGGATTCGGCAAGGCCATCTTCGATGGTGATGATCGCCGGGTGATCGCGGACGAGCTTCTCGAGGTAGGCGATGAAACCTTTGGAATCATAGGAGCCTTCGCCCGATTTGGAGAGGGTGTAGGTCTTGGTCTTCGGATCGAAGAATTCGCTGGAAGCGACATCCATGCCGAGGAAAATCTGCTTGCCGACTTCGTAGCCAGCGTTCTTGATGGCTTCTTCGATGAGTTCGAGCGGTTCTTCGTTGCCGTGCTTGCAGCTGGGGGCGAAACCGCCTTCGTCGCCGACGCCGGTCTCATAACCTTTGCCTTTGACGACTTTCTTCAAGGCGTGGAACACTTCGACGCCAGCGCGAAGGGCTTCGCGGAAGCAATCGAACCCCGCCGGGATGATGAAGAATTCCTGGAAGTCGACGGTCGATTCGGCGTGGGCGCCACCGTTGATGACGTTCATGCAGGGGGTCGGGAGGGTTTTGGCATTCGCGCCGCCGATGTAGCGGTAGAGCGGAAGGCCGAGACTCTTGGCGGCCGCGTGGGCGACGGCAAGGGAAACGCCGAGGGTGGCGTTCGCGCCAAGGTTCTTCTTGAACGGGGTGCCATCGAGTTTCAGCAAGACGGCATCGATTTCGTTTTGATGGGAGGCTTCTAGACCGATGACGGCCGGAGCGATGATCTCATTCACGTTGCGGACGGCTTTGAGAACGCCTTTGCCAAGGTATCTGGTCTTATCGCCGTCGCGAAGCTCAAGGGCTTCGCTTTCGCCGGTCGAGGCGCCGCTCGGAACGATCGCGGACGCTCTGGTGCCGTCGTCGAGACGGACTTCGACTTCAACGGTCGGATTGCCGCGGGAATCCAAGACTTCGCGGCCATGAACATTGATAATTTTTGCCATAGAAAATCAATCTCCTCAAATATGACAAAATCATTTTAGCAAGATTTTGAGGCGGGATATATACGAATGTCGTGCGTGAAAGCGATATCAGCCTTCAACGGGGGCTGAGGGGGCCTCTTCGGGTTCTTCCTCCGTAGGAGGCAAGGCTTCCGGGACGCGGTCATACTGAATCGCATGCAGCGCGAGGGCGGCATGGAATAAGAAGACGAAGCCGGAGCTGAGCAAGAAGGCGTAACGCGGCAGATGGATGAACAAAGCCAGCGCGAAGAACGCGACGAAGAGCAAATAGCAAGCAATCTCTTTTTTCCCTTCGCGCATCGGGCTGATGAAGGCGTTGAATAGCGCGATCGGGACTAAGAGGATCGCCATGACGCTTGAAGCGGTGATCGGCTTGACGAGCAAGAGGCCGACGGCAAGTGCTGCCGCGGTTACCAAGGCAAAGCCAATCCAGATGACCGGTTTCAGTTTGCGACCCCGCAGA
Organism: uncultured Caryophanales bacterium; assembly: GCA_947303105.1. Classification (GTDB taxonomy): domain Bacteria; phylum Bacillota_I; class Bacilli_A; order RFN20; family CAG-826; genus UBA4951. Next base: position 5,227 of record CAMYXQ010000034.1, read on the forward strand.
TGGTAGTAGCAGAGATACGCGAACGAGGCGAGGAAGAGAGCAAGGCCAGCCACATAGTTGATCGTGAGCAAGACATTGCCGACGATGAAGGCCAATAAAGCGGGCATGATGGTCTTGTGCATTTGTTTCAATTCGGACCACTTCCGCTTCAGCATGTAAATTGCCAGGATGCAGAGACCGGAAATTACCTTGAAAATGATGCTGAATCCGATGAGATCGGAGAGGACCCAGTAAGCGATACCGCCTTCCATAATCGAGACAATAAGCAGGGAGATGATGCCCATCCGCACGGGATTTAGGTGGGTTTTGCGGATTTTGCAGCGTAATTGGACGATGACCCAAGCCATGAACGCCACCCCGAGGGCGGCGGCGAAGATAAGCAATGTCAAAGTGACGCGGTATGAGAAAGCGGCTTGGTCAATCCGCAGATACTTGACGATGTTCGAAGCCACGCAGTCGTTATGGCTGCCGGCATAGGTCGCCGTCCCGCCTTGGGCGGTAAGCAATGTGCCTTCTAAGTCCATATCAGCATTCATGAAATAATCATGACGTTCAAGTTTGGAGACAAAGCTCCGGCCATAAGGCACGATGACGGAATGGAAGCCATCACCTTCCGCCACCGCATATCTGACTTCGTAGTCGCGGTCATACGGCAAAGCGATGATCGTCTTCTTTTTGATGATGAAGGCAGAGAGGGCGGGGGCGCCTTCAAAACGGGTCACTTTGCGATTCTCCACCGCGAGGACGTCTTGGTTCGTCGCGGTATCACGGACGGTGAAACGTCCATCGCCATCCAAAATCACATATGCGAAATGATCATTGTGGCTATATAGCGAAGCGGCATCGAACGCATACAAATAATGGATGTACAGTTCGGTGAAGTGTTCATGGGCGAGATTGAGAAGAGGGTTCTTCCCGCTGGAAGTTTGTCCCTTCATGTATGAAGTTTTGCTCAGAAGCGGGGGCAAGAAGCCCATAAGGTAGTCGATGATCGCGTCCTTCTTCGTCCGAAGGGTTGGGTCGTTCGCGCCCCACTGGATCAAGGTGTTCCGGAATAACAGCAACGCATTCTCAATTCGCTTGTCTTGAAGGATGCTCACCACCGCTGGCTGAAGCAAGTCGACAAAGTCCCAGTCGTTTTTAACGACTTCGAGAAGCAAACCAAACAGCATTCTCGTACGGAAAAGCAAATTGACGTTGTAATAAGTCTGACCGCCCAAGGCAGCGATTTCGTCTTGGACGACCGCGTATTTCTCAGCGAAGTCGGAGTCGAATTCGGCGCCCGGCAAATACAGCTCGGTGCCGTAATGGTAATAGCCCCATTCATGCGGAACGAATTGGGGGATAAAGTCGGAGGCTCCAACGATGTTGAAGATATTCTCGTAACCGGCCGCGAAGGGGGCGGGATTCGGATCATCGGGGTCGTTCCAAACCGGTCGCGGGGCGGCAAAGGTATACGCGTATACCTGGTCCTTGGAAAGAATCGAGGAATCGTTGAGATTGGCGGCGACCAAATTGGCGATGGCGCCGGCTCTGGAATAACCGCTGATCCAAATCTTGAGCGGGGCCGTGAATGTCCGCTGACCGATGTAACTAATCAAGCGGTCGGTTACTAAAGTGGCCGCGTCATTGAAGCCTTTGTGGCGCAGCTCGCTGCCGACGGTGAAATTGGACTGCCATTCGTTCTTATAATGCCCGCCGCGGATGGCGATGACGATGAGTTCGGCCTCATCGGCGCCACTATGTATGGTTTTTCGGCCGATCGCCGACCCCACCGTATAGATCGAGGTATCTTTGAAATAGTCGTCGATGCGGATATCCTCGAAATCGCAATTGGTGAGATATTCGACGAGGTAACCTTCGGTTTCCGGGGCATTGATCGTTTCTTCGTCTTCCTCATCCGGTTCCAGCGTGAAAGCGGACAAAGCGAGCCCGATGGACTGCTTGGCGAGCAAGTGATGATATTCGGTGGATGGCTTGAAAAAGATTTCGTCGGAGTAGACGGCGTTGAAGATTCGCTCTTCGCCGATATGCGAATAGTCGACGGTGACCGGGACATCGATATATTCGACACCCTCCGCATCGTCGTGCTTTTCCATTTTGGTGACATGAGCCGGAACGAAATCGGGTTCCAGATAATCCACCGACTCAACGCGAATCGACGCCGCGGCGCCTAAGGCAACCGTGAAGGCAATTAAAGACAAAAACTTTTTCATACGGGGATATTATCCGCTTTTTCGTAGAAAAGGGGGTTAAAAAGAAAACGCCGCGAAGGCGTTCGTTTGCGTTTGGAGCGCGTGGCGGGAATCGAACCCGTGTAACCAGCTTGGGAAGCTGGTGTTCTACCATTGAACTACACACGCGTAGTGATAATTATACAAATTTCTGCCCGCCTGTCTAGATGGCACGAAAAAAGGGCCAAAGGCCCTCGTTTCTCATTTGGTGGGTGCTGAGGGGATCGAACCCCCGACCTTCTGTACGTCAAACAGATGCTCTCCCATCTGAGCTAAACACCCAATCCGATGGGATGCGCTATGAAGCGCGAGACATATTATATGTTTCCGTCTCTTCTTTCACAAGTGCGGATTTTTTCCACGCACGCTCATGCGAACGACGCACGCTGGCATCATGCGGGGGGCCGAGCGAGATCGCCGCGTGCAAGGACGTGCCGGAGCGCGATTTGCGATCATGCGAGCGGAACCTGTCTTACCGCGGGCGCACTTCCTCCGCGAGACCCCTGCGGACGTCCATCCGAGGGGGTGTCTGCGTCCGCTCCAGCACACACAAAAAAGTACGATTTTATCGAACTTTTTTGCACTTTAAAAACTTCTTGAAACGCCCATTTTTCGCTTGCTATAGTGAAATCGAAATAGGAGGAAGAATCCATGAAAAACGAAGCAAAGAAAATCGAATGGGGCAGCATCCATCGTGAGCCCGGATATATCATCGCCTTCCAAACGAACTGCCCGCCCGGCAGCGACAGCGATTTCTATGGACACGCGAAAGACTGGAAGGCCTTATGGCATAACAAAGGGGTCTTCGTCGGACCGATGCCTTTCAAGTTCTACCAATTCGCGACGAAAGGGAAACGCGACAAGTTCTTCATTAAGTATTTGGAATATTTTCTCGATTCCGAGAACTTGGTGGTTCCGAACTTTCCGGTGATTTATTCGGAGAACAATGAGGGGGATCACGCGTTCAAACCGCTCGATCCGCATAAGGTTTTTACCATCATGACGCGGAGACCCTGGTTCCTAGAAAGAGAACAAGAAAAGCCCTCTTAGTGAGGGCTCTGTCGTTAAGATGGTGCCGACT
>CAMYXQ010000035.1 GCA_947303105.1 uncultured Caryophanales bacterium
TCAATTCAATAATTTCTCAAAGTTTATCCCAACCGATAGAAAACGATATATTATTTAGTTCTTCTTTCGTATATAATATTTATCACTAAATTTACTTTTCAGATTGCCACACAGATCTCTGTTCCCCATAAAAATGAAAACTCCGGCATTCAAACCGGAGTTCATTTTTATTCTGACAATTTGGCTTTCTTATCGAGAAGGATCTCTTTCGTCAGCTTGATTTGGGCACGCTCTTCGTCAGTCAACCGATCCAGCAATTTGATGAAGGAATCAATATCTTTTGATTTTTTCTCCACCGGATAATTGGGGTTTCCGAGATTGGCGTTGAGCCGTTTTTCCATCGCGGTTGCCTTTTCGAAATCCGTCTTCTTAGGGGCGGGCTTCTTCGTAGGCTTGGGTTCCTCGGTTTTCTGAGGTTCCGCAGCAGGTTTCGGCTCTTCCGCGGGTTTAGAAGGTTCTGCCTTCTTGGCGGCCGGTTTACGTTTGGGCTTCGGAGCTTCCTCAATGGGCTTTTCGACCGCTGGTTGTTCAACCTTTTTGGCCTTGGGCGCCTTTGGTTTCGGTTCGGCGACTGGTTTCTCGGCGGGCTTCGCGACGGGGGCGGGCGCCGGCGGGAGCAAAGTAACTTTGAAATCACGATCGGTTTTCTCAATCGTTGCTTGCAAGCCGCAGATCGTCACCTCCGTTTTCAAATCCGCCGCCTTGAAGTCAATGTCCTGGCAAGCTGAGGCAAACGCGGTGCTGGTGACGTCGGTCGGGCCATGGACCTGGGGCACGTAAGCGACACCGGGGTCGCGGACCATAATGCCGAAGTGCAAGCAGCACTTGGCGAACGCATCCAACGGACTGGGTCCGAACTCAAACCAAGCTTTCGGGGCTTTTGGCGTAGATTCAACCTTTTTCGCTGGCAAATTCGCTTGCTGTTGTTTGTGGACGACCGGCAAATTTTTGTCTTTTGTAGGCTGGTTTTGCGCGGTTTTTTCCTCATTTGTCGGCTTTTTCTCCGCCGGTTTTGAGGGTTCGGGTTTGGGTTGCTCTGGGACCTTGGACCGTAGGGGAACCCGTTCTTTCGGTCGCGGAGTGAAGGTCACAATCTTGCCTTCAAGCTCTCCGTTCTTGTTGATTTTCATCACGCTTAAAGGCTTGCCCATCTGAGAAGCAAAGTCGTTAAGGGATAAAAGATCCTTGGTTAGATCGCCATCTTCAGTGATGAATAGGAGACGGTATTGAATTCGTAAGACGGTCGCGTTGGCGCAAAATATTGGATCGGCGAAGTGGTTTTCCCTCTTCTGTTGCTCTTGTTTTTGCTTCTTGCCGATGTGGATGACATGATGCTTTTTCTTTGCGTGGTTGATGATGTTCAACGCTCTTTGCGCATCAATGCGGGTATTAAGGGCGCGGCGATCGGTATTGCGTGCGTGTTTCTCAAGCTCTTCGACGCATTCGGCCGGGATGATGACCCTTAAACCTTCTTTCCAATATTTTTTCGAACCGACGAGGGTGTCCATGAATTGCGGGAAGCCACCATTCATCGTTGAGCACGTATCCATGAATACGTAATCAAATGTCGATAAGATCTTTGCCAAGTCAGAATATTCTTTTTCTTGGCTATACATTAAAAAACCTCCTTTACAAGGAGATTATACCACCGCGGCGGTCAATAGCAAACCAAGCGAGCTGAAATGCGTTCTTGGTTTTCTTTTGACGAAAAAGGAAGATTTTACCGAAAAAGTTTGCTAATCTCTTGTTAAGGACATTTCCTTATGGAAAAGAAATTGATTTTGGTTAGCGCACCGCCCGCCAGCGGCAAGACCTTTGTGTCTATCCGGATTGCCCGGGCTTTAAAGCACGTCGTCTACCTAGACAAGGACGATATGCTTCCGTTGTCGAACGCGATTTACAAAGTGGCCAATGAACCGAATGACCGCAGTGGCGATTTCTATTATGCGAATGTCCGTCAACCAGAATATGATGCGATTTTGTCAATGGGTCTATCAGCGTTGAAGTATGATGACACCGTCTTGATCAACGCTCCGTTTGGCAAAGAAATCCGCGATGTCGCTTGGGTGGAGAACATGCGCAAAAAACTTCGCGCCGAATATAACGCCCGCTTGGTGATCGTTTGGGTCGTTTGCGATATCGAAAACGTGAAACGCAGAATGATCCGCCGGAATAGCCCGCGCGACGAATCCAAACTGAAAGATTGGGATGCCTGGAGCAAAACCCAAAACTTCGAAGCCCCACTCAATCTAAAAGTTAAGGGCGATCCGCTCAGTCTGATATTGTTCTTCAACAACGATTCCGTTCAATTCCAGCAATCGCTCCGGAGAACCGTCGCTCTCATTGAGGGACAAGTTCGTAGTTAATCGACAAAGACCTTGAAGGCCGTTGGTAAGGCATACATCTCTTCAAGGTCTTTTTTCGTCGCCCAAATAGCATTAGCGATATTTGGTTTATTATCAAAGATAATATAGTATTCTTTCATAAGCCAGATCCGGTGAGTGAAAACGTGTTTGTGTGTCTTTCCTGACCGAATTTCTTTTGCCTCTGGGAATTCATTTCGGACATCGTTGATATCCATTTTTCCCTCTTTGTTAGGCAACTCATACAAGCCGGCGAGAAGCCCGTTTGTTGGCCTTTTCCGAATGGCTACCTGATTGCCGCACGCGATGCGGAAAACGGTGATTTCTGTAATGGGTTTTTCTTTTTGTTTGCCCGTCTTTGGATAGTGCGTTTCGTTTCGCGATGCGTGCGCCGCACAGAGTCCGGAGAGCGGGCAAGATGAACAAAGCGGCTCGCCGTTAGGCAAACAAATCATTTCGCCCAAATCCATCAAGGCCTGGTTGAAATCCCCCGGCCTTTCCTTAGGTTGAATCGGGAGAAGGAAGTGTTCGCAATCGCGTTTTGCGGACGGTGATTCAATTGGTGTTTTATAGGTGGTCAGTCGGCTGAAAATTCTCAATAAGTTTCCGTCAACGCAAACATAAGGTTGTTGATAAGCGATGGAGGAAATTGCTTTTGCGGTGTATTCGCCAACACCAGGAATCTTTTTGAGTTCTGCGGGGTCTTTGGGCAGGACTCCGTTATATTCTTTTTTAACAAAATAGGCGCCTTTGTGCAAATTTCTCGCCCTTGAATAGTAGCCCAGTCCTTCCCAAAGCTTCAGAACGCGTTCCAGGTCAGCCTCGGCAAGTGCCTTGATTGTTGGGAACGTTGATAAGAACTCAATATAACGGTCTTTGACCGTGTCTACCCGCGTCTGCTGGAGCATGATTTCGCTGACCCAAGTCGAATAGGGGGTCGGATTATCGCGCCATGGCAAAACCCGATGGTGCTTGTCATACCATTCAAGGAGCAAAACGGCGAGATCTGTCATGAAATTTGTCCGATTGATTTTAAATATCGGGTAAGGATAACTCCCGCCGCAGCGGAATCGATGGTTCCTTTTTGTTTTTTGCTGGACTTTCCGGCCTCGTGAAGAAGCGCGGAGGCCTCAACCGTCGTGTTTCGTTCGTCCACCTTGATGATTTCGATTCCGGGGTATGCTTTTTTGAGATCTTCGATGAAATGCGCGACGATCGGGGTCATTTCGCATTCGTCGCCCGACGGGAATAACGGCCAGCCGATCACAATTGTTTCTATCGTTTCGTTTTCAGTGATCTTGGCAAGGCCGGTTAAGGCCTCGTCGTATTGGCCGGCGTGAAAACGAAGGTTTTCAAGCAATGTCACGAAAATCCCTGACCGAGAAATAGCAACCCCCAGGCTGCCTTTTCCTAAATCAAGAGATAAGACGTTCTTCTTCATATTCGCAAAACAAGATTAATACTTTTCTTCTTTTCGTTCTATCAAATGTTGGTTTTTGTGGTGTGGCATTTGGAAATTTATTAGAAAACATCGAAGATTTTTAGCAAGAAAGAATCGCGAAACGATTCTTTTTGTTGCCTTCGCGCATGAAAAGAGAGAAACTCTCGGGGATGAAAGAAAAGGTTAAGGAACGCCAAATCGAAAACCCCCGTCACTTCTTAGCGGCCTTGCTTTTCGGTGCATATTTGGTTGTCACCGGCTTTTTCATGGAAGGGGTGGCGGTCCTCGACCCGGGCGTGACCAACACTTTGAGTGATTTAGAATTCTATCTGTTCTTCGTGGCCAGCATTGCTTTGGCCGCCGCTTTGTTCTTCGTTTCCAAAAAGTATTTTGGGGTGCGATTCAGTTGGCCTTGGTTTGCGTTCCTTTTGACCCTCACTGTTATCGACGCGGTGGCGTTGATCTGTTTCCCCGATCACATTGAGTCAACCACTTCGTTGGGTTCTCCGGGAACGCTTCTCGTTCTCGATATGACGAACGCCATGCGCGTCCGCTTCTTCTTCTGGTGGGTCGCCGCGGCCGTTGGCATTTATGTCTTCATGGTGGTCGCCCCAAAACTATTCTATGGCCACCGCAGCTTTGATTTCTTTGTCGCGGCCGGTATGTGGGTCGGCGTTGGTTTGATATTGGTTTCTTATTTCACTGATGCCGAAATTTACAAAACGATTTTCACTGTGTCCCCCGAAAACGCCACAGATGTGCTTAGAAATTACCGTCCATCATCGATTTGCAACAATAACAACACATTCGGTTTTGCGGTTTTCTTCAGTCTGATGTGTACCCTATATCTCCACTCAAGACGCCGGGGTGTTTACCATTTTGTCATCGCTCTTTATCTGATGCTTTCGATGATATTGACGGGGTCGAAGACTTGTATAGCGTTGGCCACCATGGTCAGCATTATTTATGTCGTCTGGGCATCAATAACCGGATGGAAAAAACGCCGGAAGACATGTCTGGCGCTAATCATAAGCGTGGCGTGCGTGTTGGCTATTTTGATCGGCTTGTATTTCTTGCCCGTTCCGGCTTTAAAACCGCTCCAGGACGTGATTCACGAATCCCTGAAGATGATGGCGGGTGGCGCCGACTCCGGTTTTACCGGACGCTCGGCGATTTGGGAAGCTTTGTGGGCTCAGCTTAAATCAAATTGGAAGTTTCTGGCTTTCGGAACCGGAGACCGCGTCTGGGAGTTGTTCGTCGGCCTTTACGAATATCGTTATCCAGACGGCTGTTCTCACAATGGCTTCCTAATGGTTTTGGGTCGATTCGGTTTTGTTGGCTTGTTGGCTTATGCCGCGTTGATTGCTTATTTGGTCTACTCAATTTTCCGCGGAGTTACCAAATACAAACAAAAGTGGCTCCTTTGCTTATTCTTTATCCTCCTGGGCTTCTTGGCTCACGGGATGTGGGAAGATACCTGTTTGTTGGATTTCCGTCTCAAGGGAATCATGATGCTGGGTTTGATCGGCATTCCGCCGCTTATGGCAAAACATCAATTCGAATCGCAAAAAGAAGCGGTTGCTGATGAGGAAAAGGCTGCCATTGAAACAACCAACGAAACTAAAGTTTCGTTTAGCCCTGTCGATGTGTTGAGAATCGCTTTCTTCGCCGCGACCCCGTTATTTGTTTTCTTCGTTGGCTGCGCCCCGTTGATCCAATCGATCTTCGGTTCTTGCTCCTTCGCGAACGGGAATAGTCTCGGGGTTTTCACCGCCACCTATTTGGCGATGCCTTTGCTCCTTGCTTTAGCAAAGGTATACAAGGATCGCGGACGCAAGAGTGTTTGGATCTCCATTTTGGCCACATCCGGAGCCGTTGCGCTCGCCGGAATCGTGGTTGCGTTTGTCGCCCCCTCGCTCGTGTTCACGATTATCTATGCGGCGCTTATGGCGGCAGGCATTGTGTTGGCTTTAATCTTCACAAAAGGCGCTCTATTCAACAAAGAGGCATTGTTTGTTCTTGTTTTATTCGTGTTATTAGGGCTTGTGTTCGTTGCGATCGGACATGGTGTTGGATTCACCGGCGTAGTCGCCGCGGACAACCGGATGGCCTTGGTGGCGTTCTGGGTGCTATTCGCCGTCGTCTATTTCTGTGCGACCCTCATTCCGTTCAAAAATGACTTAAGCCTTAGGTGTTTTGCGCGCCCGCTCCAAGAGCTAGAAACCAAATATCTGATTTGGTCCAAAAAACGGTTGGACAAAGCCAACCGCATCATTGAACAAAATCTTTGATTATTCTTTGATTGTCGTTTTCCCTAGATAAACGTCGTAGCCGCGGTCAATTAATTTGGCCTCGGCTTTTTGAATCGCCGCTTTATCCGTAGACAAAGCGAAGCAGGCGGACCCGCTCCCGGTCATCGCGGCCAGCGGGAATCCCATCCGTTTGAGTTCCGCAACAACGGCCACCAACTCAGGATAAAGGGCGCAAGCGGGCGCATAGAGGTCGTTCCGCATTGCATTGGCTAGAGCCAAATCGTCGCCTTTCTCCAAGGCCTCCACCACCGCATCGGCGGTGTTTTCCTGCGGTTCGTGTTTGTCGGATTCGACGAAAACGTCGGCGGTTTTAAGTCCGCGTTCGGGGCGGATTGCCAAGCAATAATATTCGTGATCCGGGTGAATTTCCGTAAGGATCTCTCCGATGCCTTGAACGCGAGCCGGCTTCAAACGAATAAAGAATGGCACGTCGGCGCCGAGGGTAAGGCCGATTGCTTCCAATGTTTCTTGGCTCGCACCCAAATTCAAAAGCTGGTTGATCGCTTTCATCACAACGGCAGCGTTGCTCGAGCCGCCACCCAGCCCGGCGGCGAAGGGAATTTCTTTGTGAATGGAAATGGAGAATTGTTCTTTGAAACCGAAGTGGTTCCGCATGGCTTCCACCGCGCGAGTGCAGAGGTTGTCGCGGTGGTTTTTCATTAACGTCGCATCGTCACAGACGATTTTCGTATGATCGGCGCGGGGCGCGATGGCAACTTCAATGACATCGTGAATGGAAAACGGCAAAACAACCATGTCGAGGTTGTGGTAAGCGTCTTCTCGCCGCCCATCCAAATGGAGGGAGACGTTGATTTTCGCGTAGGACTTTAAGATGAGTCTGCGTGGACGGAATAGCATAAAGCGAGAATCATTCTACTCGCTATTTCGGAGGTTTCAACAAAGTTGGGTCCTTTATTTCTTAACCACGCCAAATAGAGCGACGAACTCTTCGACAGAGATTGATTCGGGGCGGGTTTCCGGGCGAATCCCCGCCTGGGCGAGGGCTTCTTTCGCCAAATCGGGATCCTTGAGATAGGATGAGAGGTTATTAAGGATCGTTTTCCTCCGATGGAGGAAAAGTTGCGACACGAATACGTAGATTCGCTTAGTTTTTTCGCGATCAACCCCGGCATTGAAGGTGAAAGAAAACACCACCGAATCAACGTGAGGCGCCGGAACGAAAGCGGACCTCGGAACCGCGAGCTCTTTTTTGGCTATGCCAAGATATTTCATCAAAATGGGCAACGGCCCATAGTCTTCAGAACCTTGTTTGGCAACTAGACGCGCAAAGGCTTCTTTTTGGACCATGAATACGGCGCGTGAACATCTAGGCGCATCTAAGAGCGCGTGCTCAATCAAAGACGACGTGATGTAATAAGGCAAGTTGCCGATAATCTTCTCATAAGAAGACAAATCGTGTTTGATTGCGTTTCCTTTGATGGGATGGATCTGTTTGTTGCCTTCAAAGTCCCCCGATAATTTGGTGATCAACGCCTCGTCAATGTCCACAAGGTCGGCTTCATTGGGATAATCGGCGATGAAAACCGATAAAGAGCCAGCCCCGGGGCCGATTTCCAAAATGCGTTCGCCGGGTTGGATTTGGAGGGCGTTTACCGTTGCTTCGGCAACTTGCGGATCAATCAAAAAATTCTGGCCGACTTCCTTTTTGGCAAGCAATTTGTATTCTTTCACTTTTTCGAAGAAGGCGACTTTATTCATGGATGGCATCCTCCAATTGGGCGCGGGTCAGCCCAAGTGCGTTCGCCCGCTTCAAGAACGTTTTGGCGTTTGTTGGCCCCAAATGAAGCGCGGTTGAAACGCGGTTCCGCAAAGCGGCGCTGTTTTCGCCACCCATCAGGCCAAGTTCATAAAGGTCAGAAGCTTTGATTTGGGTCCCGGGGCGCGGGGAGTTAGACACAATGTTTTCCAAGGCTTCCAAGATGGTTTGTTTATCGGTTTCCGCAATCCCAACTTTCTTGCCGCGAATGGCTTTTTCTTTTGGAACAAAAGCGTGCTTGGCGGTTGGTATGCGGTTGCTAACGGTGTCGCGGATGCGTTTCCCCGGCGCGTCTGGGTCGGTAAGAATGATAATGTCGCGGGTGGTTGATAGGGCAGTTAAATAATCAAGCGTTTCTTCAGAAACGGCCGATCCGTTCGTCGTGACGAAATCGGCGTCGATGAATGAGGAAAGAAAATCGACATCCGTTTTGCCTTCAACGACAATCACGGCG
>CAMYXQ010000036.1 GCA_947303105.1 uncultured Caryophanales bacterium
TTCCATTTCTTCAATATTTAAACGTTTTGTATTATGAGAATGATATTCTTCATCGTGATGCCTCCGCTTTCGCTTGTTCGAAGCTCTTGCCGGCGAGAAGACCGTCGATCTGGGCGTTAAGCTCAAGAGCCACGCCGACGATGATGATGAGGCCGGTGCCGCCGATCGCAAGACTGTTATCCCCGTCAAAGACGTTGGCAATGGTCAAGATGATCGGCAGGGCGGCGATGAGGACAAGGGCCCACGCACCGATGAAGGTGACGCGGTTCAGCACCTTGCCGACATAACGCTCGGTCTCTTTGCCGGGGCGGACGCCAGGAATGTAGGCGCCGCTCTTTTGGAAGTTCTCCGCCAATTTGGCCGGATCGATCTCCATCTGCGAATAGAAGAAGGAGAAGGCCAAGATGAGGAGGAGATAGATGATGAGACCCCAGTCCATTTGCCAATGGCCGCCATTGAACCACGGCATGGTAACGGTCTCGTTATAGTTGAAGATCTTCATCCAGTTGGCTTGCGCCGCATCGGCTGAGATGAAGCTGGCGATGACGGCCGGAGCCGCCATGATCGACGAAGCGAAGATGACGGGGATAACGCCGGCGCTATTGACCTTGATGGGCAAGAACGAGGCGCGGGCCATCGATTGATTGCCGCCTTTGTTGGCGTGCTGCACCGGGATCTTTCTCCGGCTGAGCTCGATGAAGACGACGAATCCGACAATGAGGACCATCGCCAAGATGTAGAGCACGAACTGGAAGGATCCGCGGACCAACTCGCCGCTGGAACGCGACATGTTGTTGGTGATCCACTTGCCCCAAGCCGTCGTGATCTGCGTCGGTAAGGAACGGACGCAGCCGGCGAAGATGAGGACAGAGATGCCGTTTCCGAGACCTTTTTCGGTGATTTGGTCACCGAGCCACATCGCGAGCATCGCCCCGGCAAGGAGGATGGTGACGATATAGGCGTAGGTCCAGAAGCTCTGCTGCAGCGTAATCGTGATGTAGGAACTGTTTTCCATCGTCTTGATGATGCCGTAGCCCTGCACCGCTCCGAGGAGCAAAGTGAGGTAACGGGTCGCCATGGCGATTTTCTTGCGGCCGTATTCGCCCTGCTTGCTTAACTCAGTGAGGGCAGGCAAGACGTCTTTCGACAGCAATTGAACGATAATCTGGGCGGTAATATAGGGCGAGACCCCTAACGCGAACACGGAGAAGTTGCTTAACGCGCCGCCTCCGAGCAGGTTCATTATGGCTAAGGGTGATCCCGAATTGACCATCTCTTCCATTTGGGAAGGGTCAACGCCCGGAACATGAATCGCCGCCCCGATCCGCATGACGAGAAGGATCATGATCGTAAAGAAAATACGATTCACAATCTCTTTGTTTTTGAAGATCGAGACGAACTTTTTCATTACTTAATTACCTCAGCCTTCCCGCCCTTGGCTTCGATGGCGGCTTTCGCCGACGCACTGAAAGCATGGGCTTTGACGGTCAGACTCTTTTCAAGAGTGCCCTTCCCAAGAATTTTAACCCCGGAGAGGGTTTTCTTGACAATGCCTTTCTCGATGAGTTTCTCGACCGTGACTTCCTCGCCGTCTTTGAAGACGTTGAGTTTGTCGAGGTTGACGATCGCGTATTCGACGCGATTGATGTTGGTGAAACCAAACTTCGGAAGACGGCGGTTGAGGGGCATCTGGCCACCTTCGAAGCCGTTCTTCTTGGTGTGGGCGTGGGCGCCCTGACCTTTCTGGCCTTTGCCGGCGGTCTTGCCGTTGCCGGAGCCGAGGCCCTGGCCTTTGCGGAAATGCTCAAACTTCGAGCCGGGGACGACCTTGAGGTCGCTAAGTGAGTTTGCCATTATTTGTTACCTCCCTCGGGTTTTTTCTCGAAACGCGGTTTGCGCGGAGCGGGGCGGACGGCCTTGACTTCTTCCTCGGTCTTGAGACCGCGGAGCACCATGACCTTGCCGAAGTCCTTTAAGGAACGGAGGCCGCTATCGGTGGCGCGGATGACGTTGATCGGGGTGCGGGAGCCATAGACTTTCGAGACGACGTTCTTGACGCCGGCGAGCTCCAAGATGGCACGGACGGCGCCACCGGCGATGATTCCGGTGCCGGCCGGGGCCGGTTTGAGGAGGACGCGGGTGTCACCGAATTTGCCGAACACTTCGTGAGTGATCGTACCGCTCTTGGTCAAATGGATGGTGTAGGTGTTCTTTTTGGCGGCCGACAAGGCTTTCTTGACGGCATCGGGCACCTCACCGGATTTGCGGAGGGCGAAACCATATTTGCCGTGTCCGTCGCCGATGACGACGAGAGCATCGAAACGCATGTGTTTGCCACCCTTTTCGGTGCGGCTGATGCGGTTGATGTTGACGACGCGGTCTTGATATTCATCGCCTTCGCCACGGCGGAAGCCACCGCGTCCGCCACGGCGTTCGCCGGGACGGCCTTTGTGGTCGCCGAATTTGCGATCGCCCGGGCGGCCGGCGCTATAGGAACCATGGGGTTCGCGGCGCGGGTTGCCGGTCGGACGTTCTTTGTTCTCGGAGGGAGCGGGGGCCGCGGCTTGTTCCGCGACTTCGACTTTCTTTTCTTCTTCCATAAGTATCTCTCCTTAGAAGAGGAGCCCTCCTTTTCTGGCGGCGTCGGCCAAGGCGGCGACGCGGCCGTGGTAGTCATAACCGCCGCGGTCAAAGACCACTTTGGTGATGTTCTTCTCTTTGGCTTTGGCGGCGAGGTCGGCGCCGACTTTGGCCGCGCCTTCCTTGTTGCCGCCATCGGTCAGCTTAAGGGCGACCGAGCTCGAGGCGCAAAGGGTAACGCCTTTGACGTCGTCGATGATCTGGGCTTCGATGTTCTTGTTGCTGCGGAAAACGACAAGACGCGGGCACTCGGCGGTGCCGCTCACTTTTTCGCGAACGCGTTGGTGACGGCGCTGGCGAATCGAATTGCGAGACTCTTTATGAATCATGTCTTATCTCCTTTCCTTACTTCTTGCCCGTGGCGGCTCTCTTACCGACTTTCTTGATCATCTTCTGGCCCTTGTAATGGACGCCTTTGTTTCCATAGGGGTCGGGACGATGCTTGTCGTAGATGAGCGCCGCGGTCTGACCGACGTGCTGCTTGTCGCAGCCTTCGACGACGATGTGGGTTTCATCGGGGCAGCTGATGGTCGTGTATTTGCCGACCGGCGCCACGGTGATGTTATGGCTGTAGCCAAGGAACATGACCACCGCACCGTTCTTGACGGAGGCGCGGTAACCGGTTCCGTTGAGCTCAAGCTCTTTCTTCCAGCCTTCGCTGACGCCTTTGACGGCGTTGTGGAGGTTGGCGGCAACCGTACCATGGTTGGGGGTGCCTTCGACGAGAGGGCTCACGGATAACGCTCCATCGGTCAGAGAGACGCTCACGTCACTGGAAATGTGGACGTTTACTTCGCCTTTCGGACCTTTGACGATGGCCGTCCCGTCCTTGAGTTCATAGCTGACTCCGGACGGAAGAGTAATGGGTTTCAATCCAATTCTACTCATATCGGGTTCCTCTCTTTCTTACCAGACGTAGCAGAGGACTTCGCCGCCGACGTTGGCCTTGCGGGCTTCCGCGTCGGTGAGCAAGCCTTTGCTCGTGGAGATGATCGCGATGCCTAGACCGCCGAGAACGCGGGGGAGTTTGTCCACCGAGGCGTTGGCGCGGAGGCCGGGCTTCGAGATGCGCTTGAGACCGGTGATGACACGCTCGCCAGTCGGGCCGTATTTGAGGACGACGGTCAAGGATTTCTTGGTGCCTTCCCCTTCGACGACGACGTCATTGACGAAGCCTTCTTTCTTAAGGATCTCAGCGATAGCGACTTTGATGTTGCTGTGCGGCATGGAGACCGATTCGTAGCGTAACGCGTTGGCGTTGCGGATGCGGGTCAGCATGTCAGCGATAGGATCTGCATTCATGTTCTGGGTCTCCTTTCTTTACCACGATGCCTTCTTCATGCCGGGGATTTCGCCCTTGTAGGCGAGCTCGCGCAGGCAGATGCGGCATAAACCGAATTTACGGATGACACCATGCGGGCGGCCGCAGCGCTTGCAGCGCGTGTAGGCCCGGGTGCTGAATTTAGCGGGACGTTCGCATTTGACTTTCAAACTTGTCTTAGCCATTGCTTCTCTCCTTATTTCTTGAACGGCATGCCGATGAGCTCGAGGAGGCTATAAGCTTCTTCGTCGGTCTCAGCGGTCGTGACGATGACGATGTCCATGCCGCGGATTTTGCTCACCTTGTCGTAATCGATTTCCGGGAAGATGAGCTGTTCCTTGACGCCCAAGGTGTAGTTGCCATGGCCGTCGAAGGAGTTCTTGCTCACGCCGCGGAAGTCGCGGACGCGAGGAAGCGAGATGGAGACGAGTTTATCAAGGAACTCGTACATCCGGAGGCCGCGAAGGGTGACCTTGCAGCCGATGGATTGTCCTTCGCGGACCTTGAAGGTCGCGATGGATTTCTTCGCTTTGGTGATGACCGGTTTCTGGCCGGAGAGGATGATAAGGTCGTTGACCGCATCTTCAAGGGCCTTTTCGTTCTGGGTCGCTTCACCGACGCCGACGTTGATGACGATCTTCTCGAGTTTCGGGGCCTGCATGACGGAGGTGTATCCGTACTTGGCGACCAAGGCCGGGACGATCTCAGACTTGTATCTGGCCTGCAAACGGTTTTGATATTCTGCCATCTTTCGTTCCCTCCTTATTTCTGCTCGAGGCTCGTTCCGGAGCCACCGACGCGGATCTTTTTGCCATTCACGACCTTCTTATGGACGCGGGTGGCCTTTTTGGTTTTCGGATCGATGAGAGCCACTTTGGAAGCGTCGATCGGGACATAGATGTCGAGGATCGAGCCTTCGGTGGTCTGCTGATTCGGTTTGTTGTGCTTTTTGTGGACATTCACGCCCTCAACGACAACTTTGTTGAGTTTCGGGTAGACGGCCTGAACGACGCCGGTCTTGCCCTTATCGTCTCCGGAGAGAATGATCACTTTATCGCCTTTTTTGATATTCATGACATTTCCTCCTTATAAGACTTCGATCGCCAGGGAGACGATCTTCATATAACCCTTTTCGCGGAGTTCGCGGGCGACCGGTCCGAAGACGCGGGTGCCAACGGGATTGCCTTCGGCATCGATGATGACGAGCGCGTTGTCATCGAAGGCGATGGTCGAGCCATCGCGGCGAAGGACGGGTTGTTTGACGCGGACGATGACGCCCTTGACGACCTGGCCTTTTTTGACCTTGCCGTTCGGGGCGGCGTCTTTGACCGAGCACATGACGATGTCGCCAAGGCTCGAGAATTTGCGGCGGCTGCCACCGAACTGGCGGAAGACGCGGACGCTGCGGGCACCGCTGTTATCGGCGACCACAAGATTCGTTTCGTTCTGAACCATAGGTTACTCAGCCTCCTTCTCCACCGTGCCCTCGGCGATTTCGAGCGCTTCTTCGGCGGCTGCGACTTCTTCGATGGCGACGGCTCTCTTATCGATGCTGACGAGACGGAAGCGTTTGGTGGCGCTCATCGGGCGGCAAGCGGCGATGGTGACGAGGTCACCGACCTTGGCTTCGCCCTTCTCATCATGGGCATAGAATTTCTTTTCGTAACCGACACGCTTCGCGTAGATCGGATCGTTACGTTTGGTGGAAACCGTCACGGTGATGGTTTTGGCGTTGTTCGCAGAGGTAACGACGCCTTGGAACGTGGTTCTGCTATTTCTTTCCATCGTTATTCTCCTTTATCGTTCGATTTGGAGGGCGCGTTCCCTCTTGACGGTTTCGGCTTTGGCGATGTCCTTGCGGACCGCCTTGATTTCTTCGCCGTGTTCGAGCTGGCCGACCGCTTGTTTGCGGCGGAGTTCGAATAGCTGTTGGCGGAGGCTCGCGAGCTTTTCATCGAGCTCTTGAGCGGTTAATTCTCTAAGTTCGCTGACTTGCATCGCTTATTCTCCTTTTTCTTCTTTGCTGACGACTTTGCAACGGATCGGAAGCTTGAAGCTCGCCATGCGGAGGGCTTCCTTCGCGAGATTGCCGTCGATGCCGCCGATTTCGAAGAGCACTTTGCCGGTCTTGACGACGGCGACCCAGCTCTCCGGGCTGCCTTTGCCGGAACCCATACGGACTTCGGCCGGCTTCTTGGTTTTGGCAAGATGCGGGAAGATGCGGATCCAGATCTGGCCGGCACGGTTGGTGTAACGGCTGAGGACGATACGGGCGCTTTCGATCTGACGGTTGGTCAGATAGCAACCCTCGAGGGCGACGAGACCGTATTCGCCGAAGTCGATGTTGGTGCCGCCTTTGGCATGGCCTTCGTACTTAAGGCTATGCGGGCGACGATACTTAACGCGATTTGGCTGTAGCATTGTTGCGGTCTCCTTCCTTCTTTTCGGCTTCGCCCTTGCGAGCGGAGCGGCAGCACCAGACCTTGACGCCGATCCTACCATAAGAGGTATGAGCGTCCACGTGCGCGAAGTCGATGTCGGCGCGGAGGGTCTCAAGAGGAACGACGCCCTCTTTGTAGCCTTCGCGGCGGGCGATTTCGGCGCCGCCTAAGCGGCCCTGGCACTGGGTGCGGCAACCTAAGGCGCCGGCCTTTCTCATGCGCTGGATGGCTTTCTTCTGGGTGCTGCGGAACGATTGACGGTTCTCGAGCTCAGAGGCGATCCATTTGGCGATGAGGGTGGCGTCGAGGTCGGGATCCTTCACTTCGACGATGTCGATGCGGAGGGTGCCGGATTTGACGATTTTGCCAAGTTCCTTGCGGATGCGGGCGATATTGGCGCCGTCTTGGCCGATGATGACACCCGGGCGGGCGACGTGGGCGGTGACGATGACTTTGTAGCCATTCTCGCCTTTGACGCGGCCGATGTCGATGTGGCTGACCATCGCGTCTTTCAGATTGGGTTCGAGGTAATTGCGGATCGCGATATCCTCCCAGAGGAGCGGACCGTATTCCTTTTTGGAAGCGAACCAATTGGATTCCCAGCCACGGTTGATGCCGACGCGAAGGCCGACTGCGTTAACTTTCTGTCCCATAAATTCGCTTATCTCCTTTCTTTGACGACGACGCGGAGGTGCGACATCCTCTTCCAGACCGGGGAGGCGCTGCCCTTGGCGCGCGGGGTGTATCTCTTCATTTTCTTACCATCGGAAGCCTGGATCTCGGCGACGTAGAGGAGGTCGCCGTCCAAGTTGAAGTTGTTGGTGGCGTTGGCCGCCGCGGACTTGATGGCTTTGTAGATGGGAAGCGCGGCGCTCTTATTGAGATGTTTGAGGAGCGCGAGCGCTTCGTTGACGTTGCGGCCGCGGACGTAGTCGGCCACGAGGCGCATTTTGCGCGGGGTGACGCGGATGTCGCGGGCGACGCAGGTCGCTTCGGTGACCGGGGCCTTGACGGGCTTCGGTTCTTCCTTTTTCGCTTCGGCCTTCGGGGCAGCGGGTTTCTTGGCGGCCGGCTTTTTGGCCGGGGCTTTCTTCGTCGCCGCTTTTGGGGCTTCTTCGACGACCGGCGCCTTTTCGGCGACCGGGGCTTCCGCCTTCGGAGCGGCCGGTTTCTTGGCCGGGGCTTTCTTGGCGGCCGGTTTCTTTTCGGCAGCCGCTTTCGGAGCAGCCTTCTTGGCTACGGGTTTCTTTTCTTCTTCTGCCATTGTTGCTCACTCCTTATTTCTTCGCGGCTCTGTCTTCGGCGTTGTTGCCGTGATGGCCGGGGAAGTTGCGGGTTGGGGCGAATTCGCCCAACTTGTGGCCGACCATGTCTTCGGTGACATAGACGGTGATGTGTTCTTTACCATTGTAAACGGCGAAGGTGTGTTCGACGAAGGCGGGATAAATCGTCGAACGGCGGGACCAGGTTTTGATGATCTCTTTTTTGCCGGCTTTGTCCATGGCTTCAACCTTCTTGAGAAGGTATTCATCCACGAACGGCCCTTTCTTAAGCGAACGAGACATGTTCTATCTCTCCTTTCTTACTTAGACGCGCGGCGCACGATGAGCCGGGTCGAGTTCTTCTTTTGACGGCGGGTCTTGACGCCCTGGACGCGCTTGCCCCACGGGGAACGGGGAGCATCGCGGCCGACGGGGCACTTACCCTCACCACCGCCGTGGGGGTGGTCGACCGGGTTCATGGCGGAGCCACGGACGGTCGGACGGACGCCGTTCCAGCGGGATTTCCCGG
>CAMYXQ010000037.1 GCA_947303105.1 uncultured Caryophanales bacterium
GGCCCCTTCGAAAGGCTCGAGGCGGATATCGGCTCTGGCGGCTTGGATATGCTCGCTCATGAAGAAGGGAACAAAGCGGTCGTCGGTGCCGTGGATGAGCATGATCGGGAGTTTGCTCTTAGCCACCTCTCCCACCGCGGTGCGGGAACGGAGTTTGACATGGGCGTAGATTCTAGCACCCATACGCAAGAACGGATTGAGGAGCTTCATCGGCAGATGGATGCTGCGGCCCACTTCCATGATGATGTTCTCAGGCGCATCGAACGGACAGTCGGCAATGATGCCTTTGACCTCGGGCGGGAGTTCGAGGGCGGAGGCCATCAGAATGGTGGCCGCGCCCATGGAAATGCCATAGAGGATGATCGGGCGCCCGGGACGCACCTTGGCCAAATAGTTCGCCCACCCGACCACATCATCGCTCTCTTTGATGCCGAAAGTGACCGAGCGACCCTCGCTCATGCCGGACGCTCGTTGGTCGACGACGAAGACATTCACGCCGACCTCTTTGTCGTAAGGGAGACCACCCGCCATGTCGCGGATGCCGACCCCTTTATAACCGTGAAATTCCAGCAAAATCGGTCCGTCTTCGCTATATTCATAGAATTTCGCCCGCAATTTGAGGCCATCTTTGCTGGTGATTTCGTGAAGGGTATAGGGTTCTTTCTCCGCCCAGGCCACCGCCGCTAAGAGGGGGTCATTGAACGGCTCGTATTGCTCGCCGGGGATCCGTTCGTGGAGGACGTCCTTCTTGCGCTGATCGGCGTAGAAACCAATGCGGTACGGAATGAAGGTCGCCACAAAGAAAACGATGATAAGGAAGGCGAAGACGGAAGGGATGACGATTGCTGCGATCATATTTTAACTATAAAGAAAACGCGAACGTTCGCGTCATCTTTTTTTCTTTAGGCGGCCGGGTGGAATTCCCGATCGGCGTTCGTTTTTTCCATGGCGAGGATTTTCTTTTTGAGTTCGACGCCGCCGACATAGACGCCGGGATCGTCGCCTTCGCCCACCACGCGGTGGCAAGGGATGA
This sequence comes from uncultured Caryophanales bacterium, assembly GCA_947303105.1. GTDB lineage: Bacteria > Bacillota_I > Bacilli_A > RFN20 > CAG-826 > UBA4951. Next base: position 1,034 of record CAMYXQ010000037.1, read on the forward strand.
AGAAGGGAATCGGGTTGCTCGTCAGGACTTCCTTGACTTCGGGGCCGGCTCCCGGCTCATCGATGGCTTTGGCCACCTCTTCGTAAGTCATCGTTTTCCCATAAGGGATCGTGCGGACGTACTCGTAGACCTGTTTTTCGAAGGTATCGCCCGGAGGATGGAGCTTCAAATCGAAATTCTTGCGTTGGCCGTAGCAATATTGGTTGAGTTCGATGATGCCATCATAAAGGGCGGCGTTTTCCTCGTTGATGCATCCGATGGGATCCATCGCGCCGAAACGAAGACCGACGATGGCTTTCTCGTCAGCCAAAATGGTCACGTCGCCGATCGCGGTATCATAAACAGCGTAACGAATGGTCATAGGCCTATCCATCCTTCTTATGTCCTTATTATGACAAAAACGAAAGAAAAAAGGCAAGGGGTCCACCGCAATCCATAATTAAAAACGCACCTACATGCGCAAAGCGTGCGAATTTGCTTGACGGCATCGATGGAAAGTGGATAATTAACCACGTCGATAAAGTAGAAAGCAGTTCCGCAGAACTCACCGGACTTCTGAAGAGGTCGGTCGAAGCTACTAGCAAAATCAAAGATTTGTTAGGTAATAGCGCGCGGAAACTGCGCGCTATTTTGTTCGCTAGGAGGAAAGAATCATCGCGTACTACAACAATCAACAGAACCGCAAACCCGAGAAACGCGTCGACCCGATCAATGAACGGATCCGCTACCCGGAAGTCCTCGTCATCGGACCGAATGGGGAACAGCTCGGAAGAATGTCATCCCGCGCCGCCAATGATTTGGCGATCAAGTATGGGCTCGACCTCTACTGCGTCGCCCCGCAGGCCAACCCGCCCGTCTGCAAAATCGTGAACTACGGAAAACTCCGTTTCGAGAAGCAGAAAGCCGCGAAGGAAGCCCGCAAGAATCAGAAGTCCACTGAGCTGAAACAAGTTCAGCTCACCCCGCAGATCGGCCAGCACGACCTCGACACGAAAGCCCGCCACGCACGTGGGTTCATCGAGGACGGCAACAAAGTCGAAGTCTGCGTCATCTTCCGTGGCCGCCAATTGGCCCACAAGGAAGTCGGTGAGGATGTCATGAAACGGTTTGTCGATCAGCTTGCCGACATTTCTAATGTCGATAAGCAACCCTTCTGGGAAGGCAAATGGTACAAGATGATTCTCGCCCCAATGAAAAAGAAGCAATAGGAGAATGTTACGATGCCGAAAATGAAATCGAATCGGTCGATGATGAAGCGTGTCAGAATCACCGGCACTGGCAAAATCAAGAGAAAACACGCCTACATGGGACACTTTGCCCCTGGAAAGACCAAAAAGCAGAGAATGCATTTGGCCAAATACACCTACATGGATAAGTCCGACATGCCGCGCATCCACGACATGATCAACTACAAAGCGAAATAAGGAAGGGAGGATAGAATACAATGGCACGAGTCAAAGGCAGCGTTCAGACCAGAGCGCGTCGCAAAAAAATCCTGAATGCCGCGGAAGGTTACTTCGGCAGCAAGCATCTTCTCTTCAAAACGGCGAAGGAGCAGGTCCTTCACAGCTACCGTTACGCTTACATCTCCCGCCGGAAAATCAAGAGCGATTTCCGCAAATTGTGGATCAAGCGCATCAACGCCGGCTGCCATGCCAATGGCATCAGCTACAGCCGCTTCATGGATGGCTTGAAGAAGAGCGACATCGCGATCAACCGCAAGATGCTCTCCGAACTCGCCATCAACGATCCGAAGGCGTTCGCTTCCTTGGTCGAAACCGCCAAGAAAGCCGCTGCGAAATAAGCGAACTCAAAAAGAAAAGGGCCGTTGGCCCTTTTTTAATTCTCGAATTGTTTCTTTTTCCCACCGACGTAGAGGACTTGTTCGACTTTCTCCACGCACTCGTCGACGAGACCCTTCCAATCGAAGCGCGATTCATAATGCACGCACTCGGAGATTTTCGGTTTCGTCTTCGGCGCTTTGGGGGCGAAGATCGTGCAGCAGTCCTGATACGGACGGATGGAGATCTCATAAGTATCGATCTTTTTCGCCGTAGCAATAATTGACAATTTATCTGATGTTGCCAAAGGACGCAGAATCGGGAAATTCGTCACATCGTTGATCGCCACCATCGAATCGAGGGTTTGGCTGGCAACCTGGCCGACGGATTCGCCGGTAGCCAGGGCGAGACAATGCTCTTTTTCGGCGAGGGCCACCGCGATGCGGACCATCATCCGGCGCATGATCGTGATGCAATAAGGCTCATCGACATTCTCGTAGATCGCTTCCTGTAATTTGGTGAAGGGGACGATGTTGAGTTTGATGTCTTCTTGGTAGACAGATAACTTGCCGATGATGTCCTCGAGTTTGTCGAGCACCGCCATCGAGGTATATGGGGGCGAGGCGAAGTGGACGCACTCGATGCGGATGCCGCGGCGTAGGAGCGCATACGCGGCCACCGGGGAATCGATCCCACCGCTCAAAAGGAGCATCGCTTTGCCATTCATCCCTAAAGGATAACCTCCGGCGCCAACGATGGTTTTGCAGCTAACGAAGGCTTCTTCGCGACGGACGTCGACCTGGACATGGACGTCAGGATTGTGGACATCAACCTTCCAATCCGTCTTGGAGAGAATATATCCGCCAACAGCACGAGCAATACCATAACTATCGAGCGGATAGGTCTTATCGGCGCGCTTGGCATCGACCTTGAAGGTCTTGCCTTTCTCTTCGGAAATCATCTCCAACGCGGCCGCTTGGATCGCGGAGATTTCCTTGCTGACGCGACGGATGAAACTGAGGCGTTGGATGCCAGGGATCTCGACGAGAATGGCGGCGATCCGTTCGGCATCTTCGCCGTTGAGTTCGACATAGATATGGTCGTGATCGGAGGTCACAACCACCGCCGGGAACGCCTTCAAAGCGTGGCGGATATTGCTGCCAAGCTTGTTGATGAACAGTTTGCGGTTGCCGCCTTTGGTTGACAATTCGCCAAAGTGGATGAGAATCTGTTGGCAATTCATAAAGAACGGACCTCCTCCATCGCTTTGGCAAGGGCGGATTCAAAGGATTTGACGTCCTCCAAAGTCGAATCGTGACCGAAGGAAACGCGGATCGAATTCTCGGCCAAACGGGACGATTTCCCAATCGCAAGGACGCTCCGGGACACCGGCGTTTTCTCGCTGCAAGCAGAGACAGATGAAACATAGATCTCTTTCATCGATAAGGCTTCGACGATAACTGAAGCCTTTTTCGCGAGGAAAGAGAAACTCAAAACGAAGGGCGATTGAGAAGCGGAAAGGGGGTTGGAATTCAATTCAATCCCATCCGTCTCGCTCAAGAAACGATACAATTCGCCATAAAGATCGGCGCATTTCTTCTGGAACCGCGGCATCTGTTCATAGCATTTGCGGAGAGCGGCCGCCATCGAAGCGGCGCCTGCGACATTGACGGTTCCCGGACGGATGCCGTTTTCCTGATCACCGCCCGATTCGATATTCGCAAATTGGATGCTGTTGCGGAACACCAGCCCGCCGATGCCTTTGACCGCTCCGAACTTGTGCCCGGAGAAAGTCAGGATGTCAGCAAGGCTGAAATCGCCATGCCACTTGCCGATGGCCTGGGTGGCGTCGACATGGAAGAGACACTTCGGATATTTGGCAATGACCGCTTTGAGGGCGGCGATATCGTTGATGGTCCCGAGTTCGTTGTTGATGAGCATGACGGACACGAGAATCGTTTTATCATCCATTGCCTTCTCAAGGTCTTCAGGACGCACAAAACCGCGCGGATCGACCGGAAGGACGATCACCTCAAACCCATGTTGGCGTTCCAAATACCGGAAAGCCTCGAGGACGCTCGGGTGCTCATAGGCGGTCGTGATGATGCGCTTGCCGCGACTAGCATAACGAAGGGCAATGCCTTTGATGGCGATGTTGTTGGCTTCGGTGGCCCCACCGGTGAAAACCATGCCGTGGGTCTTGGCGACGTTCAACAAAGAAAGAATCTCGCGACGAGACTCTTCCAGAATTTTCTGGGCTTGGCGGCCAACGCCATGATTGGAAGAGGAATTGCCAAAGGCAATCGTTGATACTTCCTCATAGCGGTGAAGCGCTTCGGCAAACGGCGCGGTCGTCGCGGCGTTGTCGAGATAAATCATGAATTGGAGGCCTCCACCATGGTGTTCTTGACGGCCTTGGCCATCTCGGCGCTCTGGAGGAAATCGCCCTGGAAGAGGAGGGTTTCCGCCTGGCGGAGATATTCGTCGTTGTTGGTGCTGAGCGAGCGGTTGCGGTTCCCGCGCACGATCGCGGTCTCCGCGTCGCGAAGGTTCTTTTCTTCTTTGTCGACCATCTCGAAGAGGGCATCCGCCGTTTCCTTGAGGGTGCGATAGGAATCGCGGACGGCGCGCGCATCGATAGGCATCTTTGAAAGATGGGCATTGAGCTCATCGATATAGCCATAGATCTGTTCGATCGCTTCCTGATAGCGGCCGGTGAGCTCTTCGATGCCGATGTTGCGGAGATTGGTCTCGATGATATGAAGGCTGTTCGCATAGACCGGCAGCGATTTGGAGGCTTCTTCGGTGTCGTTCTTGAGGCCGATGAGTTGCTTTCTGAATTCATCGATTTTATCGATGGACTCTTTGCTCTGATCGCGGAGCTGATGCATTTTCTCAACCAAAACCCCGTAAGGCTGACGGGTCGCATTATGCTCGTAGGTGTCGAGCGAACGCTTGGTCGCGCCAGCGAGGTTGATCGACTTCTGAATCTCGTCGACGATATTCTGGTCTTCCGAGTTAAGAAGATAAATCTTCTTGATGCTCGGCAAGGAGTGATTCAAATGGATGAAGCGGCTGGTCGCGGTGCTTTCAAGCGCGTACACGGAATCGTGCTCGGACTCGAAGATCTTGCGGGCTTCCTGCTCGGAATTGAGGCGGTTGAAGTAATCGGTCATTTCGGCGTCGATCTCGGCGATGCGGCGATCGAGGTCGCTCGTTTCGAAAGCGCGGGCCTTCGCCATGAGCTCTTTGATTTCGGCATCAAGCTCATTGAGACGCGATTTGGTGACGATCTGTCCCAAAGGATAGCCCTGACGCACCATCGTGTCATAACGGTCGTTGAGAGAAATGAGTTTATCCGGGAGAAGGGATTGGATGGCCACGCAGGTGTCGGGCAAGCGCACGATCACGTTCGTGAGGGCATCCACCACCGGGGTGATCTGTGCGTCCAGAATGCGCTTCGCGTCCGCATACTGCGCGTTCTCGATGTTGCTGTCGACGAGGCCAAAGAGTTCCTCGATGCGATGGAACATCGTTTCGAAGGAAGGACTCATGAGAGCAAGATCGGCTTGACGGCCGAAATAGGTCTGCTTAAGGGAACGATAATGGGCGCGGGTCTCGAGGACGATATGTTTGGTTTCCTCTTCCTCGACGAACTTCTGCTTGAGGGAACGGTCGAGCCCATCGACGCGCTTCTCATAGTCTTCAATTTCCAAACGGAAATTGGGAAGTTCGGCTTTCAGGTTGCGGTATTTCCTCTCGGAAATCATGTCATTGATCAGGTTAACGGTCGTCTGAGCCGAGGAATCGCTGACGTCGCACACATCGCGATAACGTTTGTTCCAGTTGCGGTAGTCGTCGACATAGGAAAGATTCATCGAGGAGATGGTTTCCAAACGACGGATGTATTGGGTGATCTCGCCGAAGAGGATGGCGTGGCTCCGCTCGAAGGTGCTCGTGAGTTCGTGGGACATCTTGCGGAGACGGGCGTTCATGAAAACGACGAAATAGAGCAAGACGAAGATGCCGGCCGCCAAAGCGAGGGCACCGATGATAGTAAAAACAATCGCAACTGGGCTCATAACGCCTATATCATAGCACGGTCGCGAGCGCATACCATATGCGAGATGCGATTTTTCTTGACGAACACCTTCCGAATACATAAAGTATTCACGCGTAAATAGAGCAGCAGGCCATCACGCTCCTGTCCGACGTCGTCCAAGCCGACACAAAGTAAGCCCAATGCTACAGGGCCGAAATTCCAGGATGACACCCGAGAAGCGGAGATCGCCCCGGACTTTGTTTAAGCAAAGAAAGGAGACATTCAATGTCTAGATACACAGGTTCTACCTGGAAGCAATCCCGTCGCCTTAACTACAGCCTCTCTGAGACCGGCGACGAACTCAAGAAGCGCGCCTATGGTCCCGGCCAGCATGGTCAGGATCGCAAGCGCAAGCCGTCCGAATACGGCATCCAGCTCGTTGAGAAGCAGAAACTCCGCGAGCTCTACGGCGTCAGCGAGCGTCAGTTCCGCCGCCTCTTCATCCTTGCGAAAAAGGATCCGACCGTCACGGGTCTAGCCTTCTTCCGCATCTTGGAGAGCCGCCTCGACAACCTCGTCTTCCGCATGGGCTTCTCCCGCACCCGCGCCGGAGCCCGCCAGCTCGTCAATCACGGCCACGTTACCGTGAATGGCAAGAAAGTCGACATCCCCAGCTACCTCTGCAAGGTCAACGATGTCATCGGCTTCAAGGAAGAAAGCCCGCTCAAAGTCGTCAAGGAATCCCTTGAAGGCAAACCCGCGGTCCCGCCGTACGTCACCGTCGATGCCGAAAACTTCAAAGGCACCTTCACCCGTCTTCCGGAACGCAACGAACTCGCGCTCAACATCAACGAAGCGCAGATCATCGAGTACTACAACCGCTTGCTCTAATCGCGACAAAAAGAAAGCCCCTATTAAGGGGCTTTTTTTCTTTGCTTTCTTTTAGAACTTTCCAAGGAAGTAGTTCTTCTTGCCGCGGCGGATGATGAGATACTTGCCGTGGAGGGCATCCGCTTTATTAAGCGGCTTCTCCCCATCGGTCACTTTCTCGCCATTGAGCATGAC
>CAMYXQ010000038.1 GCA_947303105.1 uncultured Caryophanales bacterium
ACGAGGCTTGGAATTGGATTGATCGGAACGCACGGGAAGCCGGAAGCGTCATCGACAACGTTCCCCTTGAGATTCTCGAAAAAGGATACGGCGGCCAGCTTGCCTTTGAGACCAAAGAGGAACGCGACCGTTTCGTGAACGCGAACCGCGAGCTCCTCATCCGCGTTGGATATGACTTAGCGGAAGGACCAAGACGCTTAGAGAAGCGAAACAAAAAGCCCTCGCAGTGAGGGCTCTGTCGTTAAGATGGTGCCGACTAACGGAATCGAACCGCCAACCTGCTGATTACGATTCAGCTGCTCTGCCTAGTTGAGCTAAGTCGGCACGCCCATAACTATAAACGAAGTCGGGCGGCTAAACAATCTTAATTCTTGTGCGTTTTCTTGCGGATGAAACGGATGAACACGACGATTTCGTGGACGAGTAGCGGAGTCAACGCAAGCAAGAAGACCCAGAGGTAATCGATGGGGTGATCCGATAACGGATAAACCTTGAAGAAGTCGCCGACCCCCGGGGTCTCGATGACCATGAACTGCAACCCCATGCCAAGGAAGAAGGAAATCCAAAGCATCGGGTTTTTGTTCTTGAATACGCGGAATACCGTGTGCTTCATATCGGTCATGCCAAGCATGTGGAAGAGTTCGCTGAAGGAGAGGACGCAGAAGGCCATCGATTGGGCTTCGGCCAAGTTCGCGTCGATCGCGAAGTAGTCCCAAATATCGCTGAGGCTGAAGCAACCGGCCGCCATCGGTTTGATCAAGAAGGCGAATAGCGTCGCCAAACCGATGAGGACGCCATAACCGAAGGTTGTCGCATAACCGCCATGGGAGAAGAGGGATTCTTTCGGATCGCGCGGTTTCTCCGACATGATGTCATCCGGTTTCTTGTCGCTGCCTAAGGCAATGCCCGGCAATGAGTCGGTGATGAGGTTGACCCACAGCAAGTGGATGGCGATAAGCGGGGTGCCGAAGTTGAAGATGGCCGCCACGAACATCGCGACGACTTCGCCGATGTTGCTGGAGAGCAAGAAGAGAATCGTCTTCTTGATGTTGAAGTAGATGCCACGGCCTTCCTCCACCGCTTTTTCGATGGAAGCGAAGTTGTCGTCGGTAAGGACCATATCCGCGGCCCCTTTGGCGACGTCGGTGCCGGTGATGCCCATCGCGATGCCGATATCCGCCGATTTGAGGGACGGGGCGTCGTTCACGCCGTCGCCGGTCATCGCGGCGATGTTGCCGTTGGCGCGAACCGCCTTAACGATAGAAACCTTATTTTCGGGAGATACACGGGCAAAGACACGGACGGTTTTGACTCTTTCGCGGAGCTGTTCTTCGTCGCAGACGTCGATTTCCGCCCCGGTCATGCATTCCTCGATTGAGGTGGCAATGCCGAGTTCTTTGGCGATGGCAAAGGCGGTGTCTTTGTGGTCGCCGGTGATCATAATCGTCGTAATACCGGCCTGTTTTAAGGTAGAAACGGCCGGTTTTGCTTCCGGACGGGCCGGGTCGACCATGCCGACCATGCCACCATAAACGAGTTGTTCCTCACTAAGGGTTTCGTCGAGCTTATAGGCGAACGCCAAGACACGAAGCGCGTCTTTGGCCATCTCGGCCGAAGCCGCTTCGATCGCAGCGATATCTTCTTTGGTGATTGGGCGGACGGCACCGTCGATATTGATGGCGACGCAGTGTTTGAGAATCTGGTCAAGAGCGCCCTTTGTATAGACCAAAGTCTTGCCGCTCTGAGAATGATGCTGAGTCGACATCATCTTACGGACGGAGTCGAACGGCATTTCGTCGGTACGCGGTTTGACGGTTTCGAGCTGCGACTTCGGCATGCCGAGGCGATCGGCGAATTCGATGAGGGCGATTTCCGTCGGGTCGCCATAGGCGCCATTCTCGATGGAGGCATCGCTGCACAAAGCCATGCTCGAAGCAAGCCAGCCGATATTCTCAGGAGTGAATTCTTCGGAACGGAGGGTCTTCCCGTCACCATAGGCGCGGACGACCTCCATCTTGTTTTGGGTCAAAGTGCCCGTCTTATCCGAGCAGATGACCGATACGGCGCCGAGGGTCTCAACCGAAGCCAAACGACGCACGATGGTGTTGACTTTGACCATCTTGGACATACCGGACGCCAAGACGATGGTAACCACCGCAGTGAGGCCTTCCGGAATGGCGGCGACCGCCAAAGCGACCGAGTCGAGGATCGCGGAATCCCATTCGGTGGAAATATTGCCTCTGACGGCGGCCCAAATGAGTTTGACCGCGAGCATGAGGACGACGATGACGATGGTCAAAATGCCCAAGAATTTGGACAATTGCCCCAATTTCTTCTGCAATGGGGTCTCATCGTCTTCGCCTGATTGAAGCATCGAGGCGATGCGACCGATCTCGGTTTGCGAGCCGGTGCCGACGACGACGCCTTCGCCACGTCCGTAGACAATTGGGGTGCTCATGTAGACGGTGTTGACGCGATCGGCGATGCCGACTTCCTCGGTGAGGACCATGTGGGCATCCTTCTCAACCGGAAGCGATTCGCCGGTCAGACTGGATTCGTTGGTTTTAATGGAGAACGCATCGATTAAACGCAGGTCGGCCGGAACGGTACGCCCCTCTTCGAGGATGACGATGTCGCCAGGGACCAAATCGGTGGCTTTGATTTCTTTGAGGACGCCGTCACGACGGACTGTCGCCGTAGGCGATGATAGTTTCTTAAGGGCTTCGAGGGATTTCTCGGCTCGGGTTTCCTGCACGGTGCCGATGATGGCGTTGATGACGACGACGCCGAAGATAATCACGACATCGGCAAAGTCCTCCACCGTCATGTGGCGGGATTCTTTGACCGCGGTGATGATCGAGAGGGCGAGGGACACGGCCGCGGCGAGGAACAAAATAAGGACCATCGGGTCTTTGAATTGCTCAAGGAAAACCCGGAACGGACCTTTCTTCTTTTTCTCGGCCAACTTATTGGGGCCGTATTTCTCCAATCGTCGGGAAGCTTCTTCTTCGCTTAAACCGGTTTCGCGATTCGTTTCTAACGCTTCAAGCGTTTCTGATACCGTTTTGTTCTCGTACATAATGTCGCCCCTATGCCATGCGATCTTTCCGTCATGAACAAAATTCGTGACGGAAAAACGCTCAATACGAAGCCATTATAGAGGAAGCGTTTCCCAAAAGGAATGTTATTCGTTCAGACGATAGATAGTGAAAAGGCAGGCCGCCGCGCCGAAAAGCTCGCTGATCGGGGTGAGGAGAACCAAGAGGATTTCGACCCAGCCGGCGATGCCGCCGAGATAGAATTCGAAACCGATCGTGAGGCCATGCCAGAGGATGAGAATCACCAAGAAAATGGTGAAGTCGATTTTGATACGTTTGAGATTGGAATAGGAACCACTCAGGTAGCCTTTCAAACGGAGATAACAAAGGATGCCCAAAACGATCATTCCGACGATTCCGAGAATGATGAGAATGGCGAACACCGCATTCACGCCGGAGAAGGAAAACCCCGTCCCGTAAATGATTTGGAAGATCAGTTCATAAGCGAGCAGGATGATCGATAAAAAGATGAAGGACAGCACGCCTTGGAAGGCGATGCTGCTCTGCCGCGAATTGCCCCGTAGAAGCATAACGAAGCAGATCATCAAAATGACGAAATTCCACACGAATGAAAGGGTTGAGAAACCGGGGGCGATCTCGTTTTGGATCATCAGCAAAAGATTGATGATGAAGTCAGCCAAAAGGAAGCCGATCGCGATCGAAGTGAAGATGATGGCGAGATAGCGTTTGTAGTGATAGCGGAATTTCTCGAAAAACAATTTCATGAATCGCCAAAATTATAGCAACACCGCAAGCAAGAATCATTCATAATTGTGTTATGGTCCAAGCGCGCTTTTATCCCGACCTTCCGATGGAAGCCAAGATAATCCGTCAGGAAGTTTTCGTCGAGGAACAGGGATTCCAAGAAGAATTCGAGGACGACGAATCCATCTACATCCACCTGGTCCTTTTCCTCGATGACAAGCCCATCTCCACCGCCCGCATCAAGAAGCTGGATCCGGAGCGTTACCAACTCCAAAGAATGGCGGTCCTGAAGCCCTTCCGCGGCCTTAAAATCGGCACATATACGCTTAAATTCTGCCAAACCAAGATCAAAACGCTCGGTGGGCGAGAGATTGTTTTGGAGGCCCAACTCGACAAATCCGGGTTCTATGCCAAGAACGGTTTCAAGCCCGTTGATGGGGAAATCGTCTATGACCAAGACTATCCGCACATTTGGATGAGAAAAGTCATCGTTCGCCCGAAAAATAAATAGTCTTATGGACGATTCCCTCCTAAGAGGGATAAAATACCTAAGTCATGGAAGAAAAGAAACCCGTTTTGCAGGTGACTCATTTCACCAAAGATTACGGCTTCGGCCGTGGGGTTTTCGACGCCTCCATCGAAGTCTATCCCGGTGAGTGTTTCGGCTATCTCGGCCCGAACGGCGCCGGCAAGAGCACGACGATCCGTCACATCATGGGATTCAGCAAGCCTGATGAAGGCGAAATCCTCGTTTTCGGCAACGATGCCTGGAAATGCTACAGCGAGAACCTCCGCCGCATCGGATATATCCCCGGAGAAATCGTCTTGCCGGCCGGTCTGAGCGGCGAGAAATTCCTCACCATTCAACAAGAGATGTGCGGAATCAAAAACAACGACCTCAAAAACGAATTGATCGATTATTTCGAGTTGACGCCCGCTATGCTCAAGACCGACACCAAGAGAATGTCCTTGGGCGTCAAACGGAAACTCGCCATCGTCAGTGCCTTCATGAGCGATCCCGAAGTATACATTCTCGATGAGCCGACATCGGGTCTCGATCCGCGAATGCAAAACCGTTTCGTCGAATACATCCTCAAACAAAAAGAGAAGGGCAAGACCATCTTGCTCTCCAGCCATATTTTCAGCGAAGTCGACGCCGTCTGCGACCGCATCGCCATCATCAAAGAAGGCCGCATCGTCAACACGTTCCACGCGGATGAATTACGGCATGCCGCCAACAAGACCTATGAAGTCACCTTCGGTGATGATTCTTCTTTAGAGCAATTCGCCAGCGCGGAATTGCCAATTCAAATCGTGGACCGGAACGATGAAAAGAAGAAGCTGGTCTTCGTCGCCCATGACAAAGAGATCAGCAAAGTCCTAACCGCGATAAAACCATTGTCGGTCATCGGCTTCTCCAACCACAAAGAGAGTCTTCAAGACTACTTCATGCGCTTCTACGTGAACGATAAAGATTTCGGAGGCCTTCAATGAGCGACGTTGTCATCCGAGCAGAACATCTGACGAAGGATTACGACCTTGGTCGTGGGGTTTTCGATTTGAACTTCGAAATCCACAAAGGCGAGATGATTGGTTTGGTCGGCACCAACGGTGCCGGAAAGACCACCACCATCCGTCAGATCATGGGTTTCGTGAAGCCATCTTCCGGATCGGTAACCATCAATGGGCTCGAATGCTACGCGAACGCCGACATCATCAGCAAACAAATCGGCTATGTCCCGGGCGAAATCGCCTTCCCGGATTTAAGGACAGGCATCTCTTTCCTGAAGATGCAGGCTGAGCTTCATGGGCTAAAGGATTTATCCTATGCCAACGAACTCATCAGCCGTTTGGCCCTTGACCCGCGCGCCAATCTAAAGCGCATGAGCAAAGGCATGAAGCAGAAGACCGCTTTGGTGGCCGCTTTGATGACCGATCCCGATATCATCATCATGGATGAGCCCACCACCGGTTTGGATCCTTTGATGAGGGAGCAATTCATCGAAATCATCAAGGAACAGCACAAGCGGGGAAAGACGATATTGATGTCCACGCACGTTTACGAGGAAGTCGAGGACACCTGCGATCGGGTCATCCTCCTCGACTTCGGGAAGATCATCGACATCGCCGAGCTCAAGAAGGTCGCCAATCCGGAGATTCAGGAATTCGAAATCGCCTTCGAAAGCCCCGAAGAACGAGAGAGATTCCTCAAAGAGAAAATCGAATATCCCTGCAAAGAGGAAGGAAAGCGGAAGATACGCATCCAAATCCCCAGGGCGGAAACGCCGGGGTTCATGAAGCGACTGGCCGACTTCAAGCTCGCATACATCGATGAGGTGCACGACACCTTAGCCAAATATTTCGGAAGAAAATTCAAGGAGGGGGGACGATGAGATTCAATAGAGCGTTATTCAAACAATGCGTCAAGACGAATGGCCCGGGATGGCTCATCATCACCGCCATCGAGTGTTTTATGCTCGCCACCATCATGTCGATCGCCGGCGGATCCTCCTTGGGCGATTTGACCCAAAGCATGAAAGAAGCCATCATCAGCAGCGAGATCGATAGTTATATCGCCCAGACTTCTTTGAACTTCTACGACCTCGGTTTGCTCGGAGAGCAAAAATACGATGAGGCCTTCGCCGAGAATTTCAACGCGGTCTATCCGACTGCGGACGCCTATACCCCCACCATCAGCGATTGGCTGGCCGGCGAGCCCGACCCCGCTTCGCGCACCGACGAGGAGTTCGCGACTTGGGTCGCCACCGCTCCGACTTCGGACGTTGCCATCAATAGCCGTTATTCCAGCGCGGCCGTGACCTGGGTTTCCTCGCGTCCAAGCGATGATGCCCTCGTTCCCGAATGGGAAGCGAAAAAGCCGACCGCCAAATCCGTCAGCACGGATGACAGCCATGACAAAGGCTTATCCGATATCAACGCCTATTTCGACCAAATCGCCACCGACAGGGGTTTCCGCAAATACAGCGATGGCTGGCTGGAAGTCGTCAATGCCGGAACCTCCGCCGTTTATATCTCCCCGGTCGTGGCCCAGATGTTCTCCGATGGCCATATCGCCGAGTTGCCTTTATACGATTCCGATAGCCTTGCCGACCACTGCATCGCCGGCGATGCGGACGCCTATCGCTCCTCCGCCGAGCGCACCGCCTACCAATCCGCTCGTTCCGAAGAGACGGCCGCCGTTTTGATCGCCACCATCATGAATGAGGAAAAGACGATTTCGGCCCTTATCGACCAGTTAGAGGAATTCGGCCTTACCCGCCAGACTTACGAGTCGTTTGGGCACACATGGTCGGCCGTTTATGACGACTGCCGCGCCAGCATCCGCTCCTACCGCACCCAAGTCGAATACCGGCAGGCGGCGCTCGATGAGCGCTATGCCGCGGGCGAAATCACCCAAGCGGAATACGAGGCTGAATGCGAAGAGCTCGCGGCCCGCGTCCATCAGGACGTTTCGGCCTCCTTCCTCGCCAAACTCCCGGAAGATATCTCGAATGCTTTGCAGGAAATCGGCAAAACGGACATCTATGCCGTCGTCGTCGGTTCGATGTTCTATAAGATCGCCGGCTTGCTCTTGCCGATCATTTATGTCGTCTTAACGACAAATAACCTTTTGGCCGGCGCCGTCGATTCGGGTTCGCTCGCGTACACGTTGGCCACCGGCGTCAAGCGTGAGACCGTCACCTTCACCCAGGCCAGCTATCTCGTGCTGTCCCTGCTCGCGATGGTCGCTGCCATGGTTGTGACCAGCATGATTTGCTTCGCCTTCAGCCACATCCTCTTCACCAACATCACCTTCGGGTCGCTCGCGTTGATGAATTTGGCGGCGTTCTTGACCTTATTCGCATTCGCGGGATTCTGTTTCGGCGTATCTTGTTTCTTCGACCGAAGCCGCTTCTCCCTCGCCGTAGGCGGCGGTTTGTCGATCTTCGCCTTGTGCGCGACGATCCTCGGCCTCTTCGGCAGCCAAGTCATGCCGGCCGTCGTTCGCTTCAGCGCGTTGAATTATTTCAACTA
>CAMYXQ010000039.1 GCA_947303105.1 uncultured Caryophanales bacterium
CGGGCGTCATCAATAGTTCCGCATCCATGTCCATGTCGCGCGAGAAGCGCTGCGTGGAAGTGGTCAAATCCATCCCCGTTCCCATCATGAAACAGCTTGGCGCCAAGCTGCTTATCCCGATGGTGTTCTCTGAATTCAGCTTTATGATCACGTTGTTCGTTCTCTGGATTGCCTCACCGGTTTCCAATGCCGTCCTTTTGGCCGCGTTGGTGATCGGAACGATGATGATCATCTGGAACAACGCTTTCGGTCTTTACGCGGATATGCATGATGCGGGCGCCCATAAATCGAAACTCGCTCCCTGGGCCTCGATCATCCCGATTGCGATGCCGCTCCTCGTCTTGGCATTCCATTTTGCCGTCACTACGTATTCATCGATGCCAGTCTGGGTCGTTTATGTTTTGGAAACTGCTTTCGTAGCGGTTTGTTTCTTGCCGTTCGTTATCGGATACAAGAAGCGTTACGAAAGAAGTTTCCGGGAAATGGAGGTTCGCGTATGAAGAATAAGACGCTGCCGATCCTCCTTTTGATCCCGTTTGTCGTCGCTTTGCTGGCCTTTGTGTCGGTTATCGCCCTCAACAACACGGTTGCCTCGGATATTCTTGGCATCAGTTGGGCTTATGGCGACAACGAAGGTTTCCGCATCGACGCCAACAATGGCTATGCCCTTGAAGCGGAGCCTCGTGTTGACGAGACCCTCATCCTTGCCCCGGGCAACGATTTGGTGTGGACCGTCACCGCCACCGATGGCACTGATACGACCATCGCTCGCGTTGAGAACGACAATGATAATTACTTCCTCTATGCCCTCCAAGAAGGCGAGTGCAAGGTCATCTGCTCCAACAAACGGGGCACGGTGTCTCGTTTCTTCACCGCGACGATCTTCGATTCTGGCACCATCGTCATCAACCCGAAGAAAGCCGCTTCGGGTAACTCGGTCGAGCCGTTCCGGACTTATGGCCAGTATGACTTTGTCTATGACAACCTCGCAATGGATGCGTATGACCACAAAGAAGCGACCTTTGAAATCGATACGAAAGTCTACTTCGAAACCGACATTGCCCAGACGACCGTCTTGGTTGAGAAGTCCGATAACATCGACTATGTCGATGGAAAAGTCATCATCCATGAAGCCGGCGATAGTTACTTCACCTTACGGTCCACCCAAGAAGAATGGATCAGAACCACTTATTCGTTCAAAGTCATCGAAGGCGCCTACAACATCTACTCCTATGATGATCTTCTTATGGCCACCAATTACAGCACCTTGGGCGAAAAGGCCGTTCTCCAAACAAACCTCGAGTCCTTGAAGAACACCTATGTCCATCAGGCCGGCATCCCTCAGACGACCAAGCCGTTATCCGCCAACACGACCCTCTATGGTCACTTCAACACCAACAATAGAACCTTCTCGTTTGCGGATGACATCTATCGTTTCGAAACCACTTACAACCACGATTACATCACCCAGTATAACAACACCTTTGGTGGTGACTTCGAACCTATCGTCCTCGCGGGCATTCATGTCCAGCAGGACTTCTATGGCAATGGCTTCAAAATCAACTTCCACGAGCTTGCCTATCCGACCAACGGCAAAGTCAGCACCAACGGCAAATTGGTTCCTGGCGCCGCCGACTTATTCCACGGTCCGTTGCCCTTTGTGACGATTGGTCCGCTTGGGGAGGAGTTCTTCGTCAAGGCATTGGGCCAAGATAACGTTGGCATGTATGTTGATGGCGACAACATCACCATCGATAACGTCGAACTGTCCAATACCAACAATATCAACAACATGTATGACCTTACCTATACCGGTTCCGTCGTTGATGTCCATGGTCAGAACAACACCATCAAGAATTCGGTTATCAGTAATGGCAAAACCGCGGTTCGCGCGTTTGACGCCGATGGATTTACCCTCAAGAACTCCATCCTCAAGAACGCCGCGGAATTCTTGCTCAAAGTCGGTTCAAACGATGTCGCGAAACCCAATGAATCGCAACAGATCGCCTGGAACAACGACAAAATCAACGTTTCCAAGTCGTTCGCCGATTTCTATACCACGGATGCCTCCGTCACTGGCGCGACCGCGGACAACTTGCTCAGCGCCTTCATTGGAAACAAGTTCGGTGGCCACTTCGATCCGGATACCACCAATCAGTATCTCCGCCTCATCGCTGAGAACACCCCGGACGACTTCATCGATTGGAGCGACGCCGATATGGTCAAGGCCCTCGAAGCTGTTCAAGAAGGATTGGATAACCCGATGTATGCGGACGAGCCCGATCACATGAGCGTCATCGATACCAACTTCGCGAACTCCGGCATCTTCTCGATCGCTCTCGAGTCGTCCTTCAACGGGGCTTACCTCTATGAGGGATTGCCCGCGCCAATCGCGATGGTGGTTGAGATGCTTGGCGCATTAGCCCCATACAAAGTCGGTGGCACCTCACGTCCCATCGATCTCACCTTGTCGGGCAAAACGGACTTCTATGATTGGAAAGACATCGACACGATTGACCTCTCGACCTTAATGGATGAGAATATTGCCGCTTTAGCGGCACAGGCCGGTTCAAGTGCGACCATGACCATCGATGATTACTTCCCGGTGAAGAAGATGCTCAAGGAAGCCGCAAAAGCCGCAGGATGTGTCTATAAGAAGGACGGCAAGGAATACATCAATACCGAGGTTGCTTGGTATGGCGGTGGTCGGAACGACTCAACTGTTAACACGGATGCCCTTGCCGGCCAATCCACCTTCTCGGATCCGCACATTGCCGACTTGATTGCTGCCAACATCGGCAACAAGTACATCGCCAATGTCTGGTATATGGAAATATTCGCCAAGGCCGTTCTAATGGCCACAGGCACCCATCCGTTCCGCTTCGCGACGAATGAAGCGGTGGGCGACGGCGTCCCAGCCCTGTATGGGCAATCGCCGCAGGTCAGCGACCTCATCGCCAATTACAGCGCATAACGAAAGGAGAACGAAGATGAAAAAAGCGAAATCAATCTTGTTCTTATCCGCCCTCGCCCTCGGAGCGGCTGCCATCAGCGGCTGTTCAATGTTCGGCGGCGAAACCGGCGGGTTCACTTCCTATGACTATTCCGTCGATTCGAGTACGGGAGATGCTTATCTCACGTTCTATCTCGATGATGAATGGGCCGATCCTTTCGTCGTGAAGATTCCGAATCGGGCTGGTACCGACGGCATCGGTATTGATGATGTTCTTATCAATCGTGGCGATACTTCCGTAACCTTAACTATTCTTTATACCGATGGACGTTCCAGCATCTTCTCATTGCCTTATGGCAAAGATGGTCTTTCGGTGAACAATGTCACCGCCGAAACCGACCAGCTAACCGGGGATTTATATCTTACATTCAAATACGGAGAAGAACCCATTGGCGATCCAATCCGCATTCCGATGGGTAATGGTATAGCTTCAATCACTCCGACCCCGTCGGGAGACATCACGATAGTGACAATAACCTTTACGAACCCAGATATGGATCCGATATCCTTTGAAATACAAAATGGTCGAGGTATTGAATCAATCGATATTGACACAAACAAAGAAACCAACACCCAATATTGTTTGACCATCACTTATTCCAATGGCGAGACGCAAGACGTTTATCTCGATAAACCCATCAGCACCCATTGGTATCATGGCAGTGGTGCCCCTACGGCTTATCCGAACAACATTGATACTGCGGACGCCAAGGTCGGCGATTACTATTTAGACACCGCCTCTGGCTGGGTCTATGTCTATGAGGACGGCGCTTGGTATCAGTTGTTCTGTATGAAAGCTGGCGATAGCAGCACTACGGAAAATTATTTCGTAACCTTCTACCCCAATGGCGGTTACTGGAATGGCGACCCGACCGATACGGCCAGTCTCCGCCAGGGTGTTCAGGCCGGCCACACTATGGACTTGGCCGATATCCCAGTCCCTGAACACGCGACCGCGACATTTAAAGGTTGGTTCACCGATCCGACCAATGTTAACGCCGGCCAATTCACCGATTTGACGGTGGTCACAAAATCGATTTCCTTATACGCAAGATGGAGTGAATAATTGATGAAGTTCGCAAAGCCAAATAGCAACCGGAAAATTAGGACGCTGTTAATTGTGTGCAGTGCGTTTTCGATGTTCTCTGTTGGCTTTTCAATTTGGGCGGCCGCAAACGATTCCGTCTTTTCGAACTTATCATTATCTCCTCTTATTGCTGGCGTTACGACCCAAAGCTCAGGCACCGTCTCTTGTATATCCTCATTGTCTTTGAATGCAATTAAATACGCCCCGGGGCGGGGGTTCGTGCAGGCGGATGGAACTTACGGCCCGAATACTGAATTAAGTGGCACCTTTGCCTTGAACAATACAAATGCGAAACAAGCTATCTCCACTTTCAATTCCGTTGATAAGCAGCTTTCTTTCAAGATTGAATTAGCGGTAACCGATTCGAACAACAACGCAACCAGCAGCTCGTTTACTTATGGATCCACTGTTTCTCTGACTGGTTTTGCTACCAATCCGCCATCAAAATCTTTCAGCAATAATGCAGCGACTTTCTATGTGACCTTAAACGATTCCGAATATTCTCAGACATCCGTAACGGACATTTCCTTCAGCATTTCTGTATCTGGCCCTTCTTCGTCGTTCCCAACCCTTAGTGGAGCAACCTTTTCTATTACTATTACCCCAGGAGAATTCGCTTGATGAAAACAAAACACACAACTAAAACGGCAATCATTCTCCTTGCCTTGGCGAGCGCTTTTTCCGTTGCTGGAATTGGTTTTGCAAGTTGGGTAGGTACCGGTGGGGTTGAACCGGAATCCGCTACAGAAAGCGCAGCACCAGTCATTGCTCCGCCCGTTGCCTATGCCACATTTAATTCAACGACCGTTTATTATTCCAGCATCACGGCCGCCCTTGAAGACCATTCATCCACCGGCAACAAGAGTTCAACAACGGCCACCATCTACGTAATCCCGACAGACAAAATTATTTCCGATTCAGGCCTTAGTCGAACAAAACAAGTATTTGAAACGATCAATGCCGCAAAGACTCTTACGAAGTCTATAACGATGGGAACCAACAAAACCATTTCCGTGCCATATGATGGGACCAGCACATTCGCCGCTGAGACGAGCACGCAGACAGATTTTGGCGATTCCACTGCCGCAAGAATGGGAACTAACTTGAAAAACTACTTCACCATAGGGGCTGGCTGCCAATTAATTATTCCCGCTTCGTCCTCCCTCACCGTGGGCGCAAAATTGGCGCAATACAACACCGGGTTGGTTTCGGCACCGACCTCTTCCTATTCGCAAATCACATTAAAGCGAAATGCATCTATTCGAGTGGGGGGAACTTTGACCTGCTATGGTTTTATCAAAGAAACATATGATGCGAAAGGCACCACAAGTGTTGATTTAGTTGGCACCTCTTCGAATGCCGCTAAACTAACGGTGCCCATCAGCATTTACAACGCCATCGGCGGGACCGCAACATCCAATGCAACAAGCGCCAACGTGTTCCCTTACAACCTCTTTGGCGTTGTAAATATTTCTTCCAAAGTTACTTGTAACTACTATGCGTCTATTTCGATGCGGTTTTATTTCAAATCCACCTCCTATACCTCCGTTGATACAACCGCCAACCTGATTTCCAATAGCTCGGGTATGTTCTTGTTTGATGGTGACACGAGCGCAACGGTTTCGTGGCATCACGACGAAAACTCCTTTATTGCCAATAGTGAGCTCGAGCAAAAAGATTCTAGCGGTAATTATTTGAATATTTTGGATCGGGTTTCGAGAACGGGCAGATCAAATACGTCCAGAAAAACCTATGTAACCATCTCCGGAGCAACGAAAATCGGATCCCTGAGTATTCGTTCTGGTATTACGATCAATTCAAAAGACTACTATCTTCCGCTGTCGTTTGAATATGATATCAGTCTTGAGCCGGGTTCTACGCTGACATCTGCTTATCGACTTTGTTTCTTGCCGGGCGCGAAAGTGACGGTTAAAAAAGGCGCAACGTTAAATTTACACAATCATACGCTTTTCCTCACAAAACGGACTAGCGTTAATGGAGGCAAACTAATCGGCCAAGGGACTGGCAATGGCATTGGTCTTTATCCGATTGGGGGGAGCGAAGATAATACCGAAGAGATTTTATGCGAGATCGGCAATGCGAAATTATATAATGCCGGAACCGTCAATATTACCAAGGGTTTTGGCGGGAAAATATATGCATACAACGACACCAATAGTGAATCACCGTCTGCAACCGTCGTTGTAGGTAACGGATTTGAAAACATTGGGAAATCCACCGCCAGCAACAGTACAACGTGTCCGCGTTTTTATTCGATTACGAGCGCGTTAAGCACGTATGGATATTATCAATCTAATGCATATCTCCAAATCTATAACGGTACCGGTTTTGAGTATTCGTATCTTTCTGCTGGGACATACTATCCATATCAGTTAGCCGATGCTCATGGTTGGTTTACCACGGCCGGCCAAATCAAATACAACACGAATGGATCCAACGATTCATTCGCAGGCAAGAACATTACCATTGGGGCCAATGGTTATACAATCACGTCCGCAGATTTAACCAACACGCCAACGAGAGCGCACTATACCTTCTCTGGTTGGTATATGGACGACACCCTTTCTTTGCTTGCTGAAGGGCAAACCATCTATTGCGGTGTTGAATTGTATGCGAAATGGACCCCGATTGATTACGACATCAATTACCACTTCGACACCAATTACGATGGGACGACAATTTCGGGTACGGCAAACAATAGCGCCTCGAACCCAAGTACCTACAATATCGAATCCAGTTTCGCGTTGTATCCTGCGACTTATGGCGATTATGTGTTTGATGGTTGGTATCTTAACCCGGATTTCACAAACAAATTGTCTACGGTTAACGGGAATCTGCTAACTTCTCTTTCCTCGCCATACACGCTTAATCTGTATGGTCGTTGGTATCCTTCAGGCACGCCGACATACACGATTACCTACAACAACAGCAACACCGACGAAGGTTGCGTGTGTGTTGAATCCGAAAACATCCTTAGTACAGCACTTCAAACATATTCTCCTCCGGATTTATCTGGGAAAAACACAGATGTGAATTATGCTTTGTATTTCGAAGGGTGGTACTTAGATTCCTCCTTCCAAACCAAGTACACTTCGTATTCGCAGATCACGGGGTCTATGGCTCTATATGCGCATTGGATAGAAAAAACCATCGTTCATATCGATCTTAAAGGCATGATGGTGGTGGATAGATATTTGCCTGCTGGAGTTTCATTTACTATTCCCAACGCATCGAATTATGCAATTACTGCCCCAACGGGTTACCACATCGAATGGGATGTCGTTGGCGGCTTGCTGAACGGCCAACGTCTAAGCGCAGGGCAAAGCGTCTGCCTATCAAATACATGGGGAGAAGAGGTAACGGTTAAGACCGTCGAGGTACCAGACTCCTTTACTTTGACCATTACGCTAGCCTCTTCTAGCAACTACAGCACTTTGGCCTATTCTCTAAATGGCGGAAGCGCTCAAACAATTT
>CAMYXQ010000040.1 GCA_947303105.1 uncultured Caryophanales bacterium
GCAAAGATTCTCAACCACGTACTCGAAACCGGTGAAACCCCCGAACAAGCCAAAGCCTCGCTTCACAT
This sequence comes from uncultured Caryophanales bacterium, assembly GCA_947303105.1. GTDB lineage: Bacteria > Bacillota_I > Bacilli_A > RFN20 > CAG-826 > UBA4951. The sequence continues at coordinate 69 of CAMYXQ010000040.1, forward strand.
TGAAGCGCAGAGCAATGACTCTGATACCATCATGGGGTTCGTCAATGAGGTTTTGGCAAATAACCCGCAGTCAATTATCGACTATAAGAACGGCAAAGATCGTGCCCTCGGCTTCCTCGTCGGGCAAGTCATGAAAGCCAGCCATGGCAAAGTGAACCCGGCCGAAGTCAGCAAAGCGATCCTCGCCGAATTACAAAAACGATAGAGAAAGGTGGAATGCTTATGATTCACAACGTCCTAGTCACCGGCGGCCTCGGCTTCATCGGAAGCGAAACGGTCATCGCCCTCATCGAATCGGGTTATACCCCGATCATCGTCGACAACCTGTTCAATGCGAAAGAAAGTGTCCTCGGCCGCATCGAAGTCATCACCGGGGTCAGCCCGCGTTACTATCGCGCCGACTGCTGCGATGAGAATGCGATGCGCAAAATCTTCGCCGAGAACAAGTTCGACGCGGTCATCCATTTCGCCGGATACAAGGCGGTTGGCGAAAGCGTCGAGAAGCCGCTCGAGTACTACCAGAACAACATTGGCAGCGCCTGCGTCATCCTCAAACTGATGCGGGAATTCGGGGTGAAGAACTTCGTCTTCTCCAGCTCGGCGACCGTCTATGGCGTGCCGGAATCCGTGCCTCTTTTCGAGACCGATCCCGTCCGTGAAGCCACCAATCCTTATGGGGCGACGAAGATCATTATCGAGGGGATTTGCAAAGATTTTGCGAAAGCCGATCCCTCCTTCAACATCGCGCTATTACGCTACTTTAACCCGATTGGCGCCCATCCTTCCGGCCTTCTTGGCGAAGACCCGAATGGCATCCCCAACAACCTGATGCCGTATATCAGCCAGGTGGCGATCGGCAAGTTGCCGGTCCTCCATGTTTATGGCAATGATTACAACACGGTGGATGGCACCGGTGTCCGCGATTATATCCACGTCGTCGACCTTGCGGAAGGCCATGTCGCCGCTCTCAAGAAACTCGACGCCGGTTGTGGGCTCGTCATCTACAATCTTGGCACCGGCAAAGGCACCAGCGTACTCGAGCTCGTCAAAGCGTTCGAAGACGCCAACGGCATCAAAATCCCTTATCAAATCGAAGGCCGCCGTCCGGGCGACGTCGATGCGAGTTATGCCAACTGCGACAAAGCGTTCAAGGAACTTGGTTGGAAAACCAAGCTGACCGTCGAAGACGCTTGCCGCGATGCCTACAATTTCCAAAAGAAGAATCCCAACGGAATACTTTAAGGAGGTAACCCATATGGAAAAGTTTGCCGTTAAATTACCCGATGAAAGAGAGCTCTTTGGCGCGAGTTATCCTATCGAAAAGCCGCAGAAGCACATGGTCATCCAGACCGGCATGCAGGAAAAGGCGACCCGTTACGAGAAGTTCGCTTTGTTCCTCAATGAACTTGGTTTCGATGTCTTTGTCCTTGACGCTTTCGGCCAGGGCTTCAATGCCGAGAAAGAAGAAGATCTTCAGAAGTGGCCGGAAAACGCCTTTGCCGACAACGTCCTCGCTTTGAACATCAAAGTCGAAGAACTCAAGAAAGATGGTCTTCCCGTCTACTTGATGGGTCACTCCATGGGTTCCTTCATGGTCCAGGCTTATCTTGAACGCTTCCCGAACAGCGTCGAGAAAGCGATCATCATGGGCAGCAATGGCCCGGACAAAGCCCTTTACGATGTAGCTTACAGCTTGGCTTATGTCGCCGTTAACAAGAGCAACTGGGACGATCCGAATAAATTCATCTCCAATCTCGCGATGGGTGGCTATGCCAAAGCGATCAAGGACGCGAAGACCGAACTCGACTGGCTCTCCTACAACGAAGAGAACGTTCAAGCTTATATCGCCGATCCGTATTGCGGCCATCCGAACACCGGTGGTTTCTGGCGCGAATTCCTAAAAGGAATGAAGGCCTTGTACCGCAAAGAGAATCTCGCCAAGATCAGCAAGGATGAGCACATCCTTATCGTCAGCGGCGCCGATGACCCCGTCGGCAAGATGGGCAAAGGCCCGAAAGCCCTCGAAAAGATGTACAAAGACCTTGGTGTTGCCGACGTCACCCTCCACATCTATGACCATATGCGTCACGAGATCCTCAACGAAAAGGACAATCAGAAAGTCCTTGATGATATCAAGGAATTCTTGGAGAAATAAGGAGCGAAACCATGATCAAATTAGTCTTACTCCGCCACGGCCAATCGGAATGGAACCTCGAAAATAAGTTCACCGGATGGACCGATGTCGACCTCTCCCCGAATGGCGTCCGCGAAGCCAAAGAAGCGGGCGAAGCGATGAAAAAAGCCGGACTTGTGTTTGATGTCGCCTATACCTCCGTCCTCAAACGCGCCAACCGGACGTTGGATCTCGCTCTCGAAGCCCTTGGCCAGCCTGACCTTCCGAAGTTCTATACCTGGCGTTTGAATGAACGCCACTATGGCGCCCTCCAAGGTCTCAACAAAGCCGAATCCGCCGTCAAGTGGGGCGATGAACAAGTTCATATCTGGCGTCGCAGCGCCGATATCCAACCGCCGGCCCTTACCGCGGACGACCCGCGCTTCCCTGGCAACCAAGAGAAATACCGCGAGCTCATCAAGACCGGAAAGATGGAAGAAAAAGATCTCCCGCTCACCGAATGCTTGATCGATACCGCGAATCGTTTCCGTCCGTGCTTCGAAAAGGAAATCATCCCCGCCATCAAAGCGGGCAAGAGAATCCTCATCGCCGCCCACGGCAATTCTCTCCGTGCTCTCGTCATGGAACTTGAGCACCTCACCCCCGAGGAAATCCTCAAGGTCGAAATCCCGACCGGGAAACCCCTCGTCTATGAATTAGACGAGAAAGACCTCAGAGTCTTGAACAAATACTACTTATAAGCAAAAAGAAAACGGCCGAGCGATCGACCGTTTTTCTTATTCTCAGAATTCTTTCTTCCAAAGACCGTGGAGGTTGCAGTAGGCATAAGCCACGCCATGCTCCACTTTGGCGAACGTTGCTTCAGGAGCCTCGCCGGGTTTGAGGAATTTGACCTCGAGCCCTCTTTCCTCGCTGACGAGAGCGACGAATTCGATGTAGTGGACTTCGATCATCGGGTGGGCGACTTCGCCGACCTTGACGAGAACCTTCTCACCGACTTCGACGGCGGGGACGTGTTTTTCAAACGCCGCATCGGTGGTGTTGGCGGCGAGCTCTTTCATCCCTTCGGCATCGGCGTTCGGGGCGGATAGGGCGACAACGATCTTGCCGCCGGTGGTCTTATAGAATTTCAGATCTTTCATTGGTTTTCCTCTTTCGTCTTATTGTGGCATCGTTTCTTTCATAAAGAAAGACCAACGCGTGCCAAGCGCGCAAAGAGTTTGCTATAATCTTGATACGAATTGATTATGGCCCGCAAAAAAGACAGTTCCATCCTTCTAGAAAACCGCCGTGCTCACTACGAGTATTTTTTGAGTGATTTCCTGACCGCGGGCATCGTTCTCACCGGAACAGAGATAAAATCTCTGCGCCGCCATGACGCTGGCATTTCCGATTCCTATATCTATGTCAAAAACGGCGAGGCTTGGATCGCCAATATGCATATCGCCCCCTATAAAGAAGGCAACCTCCACAATGTGAACCATCTCCGCGATCGGAAGCTCCTTTTGAACAAGCGGGAAATACGCAAATTGGACAATTCCCTCAAGGCGGGCGGCTACACCTGCGTGCCAACCAAATTGTTCCTTTCGCGCGGTTATGCGAAATTAGAGATCGCCCTTGCCAAAGGCAAGAAGTTATACGATAAGCGCGAATCCATCAAGGAACGCGATCAGAAACGGGCCATGGCTAAAGGGGAGGAAGATTGATGAAGTACGAACTGATTGAATCTTGGTTATCTTCCCGCGTCGATTCGAATCATTATGACCGCGCGGAATATGACGATTTCTGCAAGCGTCATCCGCTTGATATCAAAGCCAAAATCATCCTCGTGACCGGCAGTGTTGGCGTCCCCGACGTCGGTTTCTATCTCTCCTCGATTTATACCGAAAAAGGATACAAAGTCGGCCGTTTTTCCCTCGCTGAATGGAATGGGCGCCGTCGGGCGATCCGCATCAATAAGCACTCCATCAAAGAAACCGCCTTCGAGGCTTTGTTCGAACGTTATCGGAAAGACTTCGAGAACAGCGGTCTCACTGATGTTGAGATGATGGCTTATCTGGCCTATGCCTGGTTCGTTGAAAACGAATGCGATTTGATCATCGCCGAATGCTCTTTAGGCGGTTCGCAGGATCCTGCCTACTACCCAGGCACCAGCCCTGTCATGACAATTATCTCCAGTATCGCTTTGAATAAGACCGAACTCTTGGGCACAACCCATTCGGAGATCGCTCGCGACATGGCGTGGCTCATCCGCCCGAAGACTTCCGCCCTCATCGGCAAGATTGCGGACGAACCGAGAAATGTCATCCGTGACGCCGCTAATCGTGGTCAATCCGACTTCTATGAAGTCGATGATTATCATTCCGGCCATTATGTCGCTCCGCATTTCCGTTTTGATTACCGTCCTTATAAGAATCTCGCGATCCTTTCGCCGGCATCCTATTTGCTTCCGTTTGCCGCCCTTGCGGTGGAAGCGACCAACCATTTAAGCCCCATTTTCCCGATTGATGAATTCGCTCTGCGGAAGGGTTTGGAGACCGCTCCGTTGCCTTGCCGTTATGAGAAAAGAGGCAACATTGTGTTGGATTACGCCGACAATCCGACCTCGATGCAAACGTTGGCGAAGTCGATTTCCTCACAGTCGATTGGCAGAAAGACGCATGTCCTCTTTGGGGCCGATCGTCACGCGAACATCGCCTTGATGCTGCCGGTTCTTGATAATGTCGTTACCGACATCACATTGACCACTTATCCGGATCCTTTGGCCAAAGAGGAAATGGACTATTTCCTTTTCGAAGCGGACCATCCTTACTCCGATGATCCTTTGATGGCCCTTCAAAACCTCTTAGCCTTATATCCCGATGACATAGTCATCATCACCGGCAATGCCCATTTCGTTTATTTCATGCGTGAGAAAATCAAAGACGCGCTCGAGGGTTAATATGGAAGAAGAAAAGAAAGAACCCGAATTAGAAGAAGAGGCCGATCCGCGCGATACCAAACGCTCAAAGCTCGGTTGGATTTTGTTTTTCAGCATCCTTGCCGCGGCGATCATCGCCTGCATCGTCGTTATCGTTGTACTAAAACCCTAACTTATGGCTACCCTGACTCTGACTCGCGATGATGGATATGATGTCTTGGTCGATACGAAAACCAGGACGGTTTCTTTCTTCGGCCGTTCGGCGTCTTTTACCTTAAATGAGTGGAAAATCCTAAAAGGATTGTATTTCGATTTGGGGATGGCGGTGAAACGCGAAGTTCTTCTTCGTCTTATTTGGAATGCCGACCGGCAAGTCGAGTCCCGTGTGGTGGATATGCACGTCGCTTCAATCCGCAAGAAATTAAAGAAACTCCGTCTGGCAAGAATCGCCTCCGTCTATGGCGTTGGCTACCGCTTGGTGCCAACCCACGAAAAACCAATCTGACGATGGCAAATCAGCAATTTCCCCAATTCCGTTACAGTGTCTAAAAATACTTATTGAGATAGACCGAGCAATCGGCAACAATAGTTTTCCGAGGAGCGAACCATATGGATCCAAAATCTTTTCCTTGGGAAGTCAAAGACGATCAGCGGCAGCGTTCAGACTATGAAGATTACCGCGAAGCTTGCGAGTCAGCATTGAATGACGAGCAGTCAAAGGTTCGTTCCGATTTAGCGACCTACGAGTGGCTATATTGATCGATCAAGAATTTATGCGCCCATAGGGCGCTTTTTTCTTTATAATGGACGTATGGATAAAAAATATTTTCGCTCAAACGTCGTTTATCAGATTTACCCACGCTCCTTTTGTGATTCCAACGGAGATGGCATCGGGGACATTCCCGGCATCATCAGCAAACTGGATTATCTAAAAGATTTGGGTATCGGCATCATTTGGTTATCGCCAGTCTACAAGTCCCCGAACTGCGACTATGGTTATGACATCAGCGATTACAAAGCCATCCAGCCGGAATTCGGCACGATGGAAGATATGGATCGCCTCATCGCCGAAGCCAAGAAACGCGGCATCCGCATCATCATGGATTTGGTGGTGAACCATACTTCCGATGAGCATCCTTGGTTCCAAGCCTCTCGCGATCCTAAATCTCCCTACCATGGTTACTACTACTGGCGGAAGGGCAGAAAGAACAATAAGAAGCCGCCCAACAACTGGACCAGCGATTTCGGCGGAAGCGCTTGGAAATATGACCCGGAAGTCGATGAATGGTATTTGCATCTATTCAGCGAAAAACAGGTCGATTTGGACTGGCATAATCCCAAAATCCTTGAAGAAGTGGAAGATATTCTCCGTTTTTGGCTGGATAAAGGTATCTACGGCTTCCGTTGCGACGTCATCAACCAGATCTGGAAAGAGGATTTGGATGACGCCAAATTCACGATCTATATCCGTGGTTTAGACCATTATCTCAACAAGCAAGGCAACCACGTCATCCTCCAAAAACTTCATGAGGATGTCTTCTCCAAATATGACTGCATGACGGTGGGCGAATGCTACAACGTCACCCATGAGGCGGCCCGCCAATTCACCTCCGGCAACGAACTTGATATGTGCTTCCATTTCGATGCGATGCACGTCGACCAAATCTTCGCCCCGGTGTTCCATCGGAAATATAAACCGCATCGGTTGAAGAAGATTATCTTCGATTGGCAACAAGCGATCGATTGGAACGCCAATTATTTTGAGAATCATGACCAGCTTCGTTCCATCGAACGTTTTGGCAGCATGGATTATCGGAATGAATCCGCGAAGATGCTTGCGCTCATGCTCATGACCCTCCGCGGCACCCCATATGTGTACCAGGGCGAAGAAATCGGCATGACCAACATCAATCCCTATTTCGAAAAAGAAGAATATCGCGATCCGGTCAATCATTGGATTTATGAAATCATCAGGAAGATTGGTTTTTCGCATAAAGGCGCGTTGAAACACGTCCAGAATTGCAACCGCGACAATGCCCGTACCCCGATGCAGTGGTCGGCTGAGCTGAATGGCGGTTTCTCCTCCGGCAAGCCGTGGATCAGAGAGAACGAAAATTACGTCGACATCAATGTCGAAAGCCAGTTGAACGACCCGGATTCCATCTATTCTTTCTATAAGAAAGCCATTGGAATCCGCAAAGAGATCCCCGCTTTGTCCTATGGCTCATTTGAACCGATTGAAACGAGCAATTCTTTGATGGCGTTCAAACGCGTCCTCGAAAACGAAGCCTATTTGGTTCTCGTCAATATGACTCCGCATGAAGCCAAAATCCCTGATGGGCTCTTTGCTGAAAAGAGACTTGAATACGTAGGGTACTGCGAACTGCTTTCCGGTTGCCGTCCATTCGCCAGGGTGATCCTTTACGTCGCCCGGCACGTACCCGTACTTGCCCATACAGGCTTCCGGC
>CAMYXQ010000041.1 GCA_947303105.1 uncultured Caryophanales bacterium
CGGTCTGTTCATCTGGAAGGATTGGAAACGCATCGGCAAGCCCTTCAAAAACGGGATGACCTATCTCGGATTCGCCCTCGTCGTTGGCCTCTTGGGCATCAGTCTCCTTTGGAGTTTTGTCGTTACCAGCCTTGGGTTTGGCGAGAACGCCAATCAAAGCACGCTGGTTGGAATCGTCCAAGAATACCCCATGTTGTCCATCCTCTTCTTTGTTATCATCGGTCCAGCGATCGAAGAGTTGACCTACCGCCTCGGCTTATTCACTTTCCTCAAGCGCGTTCACACCGCGGTGGCTTATGTCGGCACCGCGCTCGTGTTCGCTTTGATCCACTTCGATTTCAACAACATCGGATCCGCTACTGAATGGATCAATTTGCCTTCCTACCTTATTTCCGGATTGATGCTCAGTTTTGCTTATGACCGATTCGGCATCGGGGCTTCCTATTTCGCCCACCTGACCAACAATCTCGTCGCGGTCCTTCAAATCTTCCTCGTGAGTTCCATGTCATGAACGGCAAACATCTGATACTAAGCAACTTCTGGATCAAGATCATCGCCATGGTGACGATGGCTTTTGACCATGTCGGTGTTTTTCTGACCGGTTTTTATGCCAGCACGACCACCGCATTCGCCGTCGGAACTATCTTCCGTTATGTCGGCAGAATCGCCTTCCCGCTCTTTGTTTTCTTGCTCGTTGAAGGCATCGTAAAAAGCAAAAATCCTCGCAAATACGTGTTGCGTATCGCTTATATGTGGCTCGGGATCACGGTCGCGGAATCCATTTTATTCGCGATGGTACGGGCGGGCGTTTCCTTCGCGGATTCGATCACCCCGTTTGTTACCGCGAACGCCTTCACCGACTTGGTTTGCATCGCCTCGGCCCTGTATTTCTTAACCAAAGAAACTGGCAACCGCCGGGCCTTGGCCATTCTCCCGATCGCCGGACTCGCTTTGTCCAGCGCCTTCAACATCGCCGGCCATTATGGCTATGTCGATGGGGTGTTCGCTTACTATCCCGCTTTCCTCCGCGCCGACTATGGCATTTATGGACTGCTGCTGGGATTGGGTTATTACTATGCGAAACCGTTGGCGGCCAAACTGGCCGACAAAGCATTCCTTTATGCCGAATCGGAGGACGAAGAGATCCTTCGGAAGCGCCAATCGCTCGAGAACGTGCTTTCCGCCTCCGCCGCGGTATTGGTCATCGGCATCTTCGCGATCGTCGCCCTCATTGATGCCCGCCTTTCGCCGACGCTCGCCTACATCAACGGCCAGACCTTCGCCCTCATTGCCGTCTTCTTCCTATTCTTATATAGTGGGCGGCGCGGATACGACGCGAAGTGGTTCCGTTACGTTACCTATTTCTTCTATCCGGTACATATCATTATCATCGGCCTCATCTTTCTCTTAATATAAATATGTCCAAGGAGGAAACCTTATGATCATCCATATCACAAGCGAAGAACAATTCAACGAGGCGATCGCCGGCAAGAAAGCGCTGGTCGATTTCTTCGCCACCTGGTGCGGACCGTGCTCAATGCTCGCCCCCACCATCGACAAGATCGCCTATGAACGCGGCGACATGAACATCCTCAAGGTCGATGTCGATGACCATCCCGAGATCGCGAAACGCTTCAACGTCGTCAGCATCCCGACCCTGATTTTATTCGACCCGGGGCAAGCCCCGAAGGTCCAAATCGGCTTCCTGCCAGAAGCGGCTCTCCGCAAATTCATCGGTATCTAACAATCCCTTTGAATCAAGCAAGCGACTATGATATATTCTCTTTCGCTTGCCGATGGACCATTGGTGTAGCGGTCTAACATGCCTCCCTGTCACGGAGGAGATCGAGAGTTCGAATCTCTTATGGTCCGCCAGCGCGGGAGTAGTTCAATGGTAGAACCTCAGCCTTCCAAGCTGATCACGCGGGTTCGATTCCCGTCTCCCGCTCCAAGCGAATAATTCCCGGAACACTCCGGGTTTTTATTTTGCTATCATTGACCTGTATGAAATTGCTTTTAGCCACCAACAATCCGCACAAAGCCGAGGAAGTCCGTTCCATCATCGGCAGCGAAGATATCGAAATTGTCTGTGGTTCTGACTTGGGGATTCATGTCGATCCCGAAGAAAACGGAACCACCTTCCGCGAGAACGCTTTGGCTAAAGCCAAGGCCTTTGCTCTTGCCACCGGACTTCCGACCATCGCCGATGACTCCGGATTATTGATCGATGCCCTAGACGGCAACCCCGGGATCCACACTGCCCGCTATGCCGAAGAGCATGGCGGTTTCCCCGCTGTCTTTGACTATTTGAGAGCTGTTTTGAACGGCAAAAATAAGACCGCCCGTTTCCACTGCTGCATTTGTTACTTGAAGACACCCGATGCCGAACCGCGCTTCTTTGAAGCGGATTGCCCCGGATATCTTTTGGATCAGCCAGTCGGGAATGGCGGTTTTGGCTACGACCCCATCTTCCATGCCAGCGAACCGAACGTCGATTTCGGCATCGCTGATCCTGAAATAAAAAACCGCTACTCCCATCGCGGGAAAGCGGTCGCGAAGCTGATTTCGTTTTTAAAGAACGCTTAACGCCAAACCAAAGAGAACCCCTAATTCAGCAAGTAGATAAGACAGCATGATATAGAAGTCTTTTCGTTTGATGTCATGACGGAAGATCGTGAAGGAAAGCAAGGTGTCGCTGCCGATGAAGAGCAGGGCGCCGATCGCCATGACGATGAAGAATTTCCAGTAGCCGCACGCCACCGCGGTGACGGCGATGCCAAGAAGCAATAACAAAGCGGTCACATAGAACGCTCCAGCCACTGCAAGACCGATGTTTTTCGTTACAAAGTCGCGTAAAGGGAAGATGGCGATGATGACGATCACGATGCCAACGCCGACGACAACGAGCGGTCCCCACCACTGCATTATTCCAGCGTTCTGCAAGAAAAGAATGGTATGGGCGATGTAGCAAAGATGGCCGAGAAAGAAAGAACTGGCACCCATGATAAAGAACTTTTTCTTCTTTTTGATCAAAAGGGTGTCACCGATGCAGCCAAGCCAAGCGCCGATGTAAATCAAGTAAGCATCGGGCCGCATGGCGCAGATCGCCGCTCCTAAGAAGAGCAGGCAGAACGGCTTCGTCCAACGGCGGAGCTTCGCGTTCTCGCGGAACGAATAAATCAAGTGAAGAATGGACGCGACAACAAAAAGGCCCAAGAAGACCCAAAAGAACACTTGTTGGATAATCGGTAGGGAGAAGATGTCCATAACAGATTAATTATATCACAAGTCGCGTGTGCTATAGTTAAGCCATGGAAAATAAGAAATTCGGCGTCCGCAATTGGTTCGCCATCATTCTCATCGGCTTTGCCGGACAGCTCGCTTGGGCTATTGAGAACAATTACATCAACATGTGGGTCTATTCCCAAACTGGGAATAGCAGTTACATCACCTGGATGACCGTCGCCAGCGCCGTCGCCGCCACGGTGACGACCTTCCTCATCGGGGCCCTCTCCGATCGGCTCGGCTCCCGCAAATACTTCATTGCCGGCGGTTATACGATCTGGGGCGTCACCGTCGCCCTCTTTGGTATCTGCTCGCAGAAGAATATGGCCGCGGCTTTCGGTTTCCAGAAGGCAGCCCTATGGGTCGGTATCTCCATGACCATCATCGACTGCGCGATGACCTTCTTCGGCAGCACCGCCAACGATGCCTGTTTCAACGCCCATGTCACCGACGTCACAAATAAGCATAATCGCGGCAAAGTCGAGTCCGTTTTGGCGATTTTGCCGTTAATCGCCACGATTGCGGTCCTTTTGGTCCAAGGCATTCTCGGTGCCGGAAGTTCTGCTACTGAAGCCCAACATGCCGCCGCCCAGGCCGCCGGTATGAGCGATGCTGACTACCTCGCCAAACCTTGGTTGCTTTTCTTCATCATCTTCGGCGCCATCACCACCGCGATCGGCGTCGCCTCGTTCTTCTTGCTCCCGAAAGAGAATCTCAAACCGAACAGAGAGACGAATTATTGGAAGAACCTCATTTATGGTTTCCGTCCTTCCGTCATCAAACGCAGCCCGGATTTCTACATCACCCTGATTGCCTTCATGGCCTTCAATATGGCCATCGATGCCTTCATGCCTTACTTCATGGTCTATTTCCAGAATGACCCCGCCGCGCATAACGGCTACGGCTTGGGTCTGACCGGCATGGACTTCTATCTCCCGGTTGGCATCATCTTGGTCGTCGCCTCCGTCATCGCCGTTGTCGGCGGTCTATTCATGGATAAGATTGGCAAGACGAAGCTATTGCTTCCGGCCCTCGGCCTCGCCGCCGTCGGCTTCATTGGCGTCTACTTCTCTCGTGTGAGTTGGGCCTTGATCATCTCCGGCATCTTGATGATGGGCGGATATCTCATCGGCACCGCCGTGCTTGGGGCCATCCTCCGCGATGAGACTCCGCAACAACAAGTCGGCCTCTTCCAGGGCGTCCGCATGATTTTCGCGGTCATGCTTCCGATGATCATCGGCTCCAGCGTTTCCAGCGCGATCATGAAAGCGACCGGCGGAACCGAACTCGATGAATTCGGCGCGACCGTCGCCATCCCGACCCAAACGATGTTCTTAGTCGCCCTCGGCTTCTTGCTCATCGCCGTGGCCCCGTCGATTTGGCTCGTTCTCCGCAAACGGAAGAAACCAGCCGAAGAGAAACCGGCGGAGGAAAAACCAGTCGAAGAAACTCCAACCGAACAATAAATAAAGACCCTTTAGGGTCTTTATTTTTTAGAAGAATACCGGGTAGAGCACGCAGGGGGCCGCGGCTTTCGGATCGGCGCGATCCACCGTCTGGCCACGGAATCTTTCCGGCACGTCGGCGGCGTTGGAGTAAGTTCCCGTCCAGTAGTTGACCTTTTCGGTAAGGAAGGAGGTCAGGTCAAGATTGAATGCGCCATTCGAATCCTCACCGCTGACCGATTTCTTATCGGCGGAGAAGGTGATGGAAGTCGAATAACTGAATGTGTGGCTGCCAATCACATTGCCACCGGAATCGGGATCGCCGTCATAGAAGGTGACGAGCATATCCTTAAGGGTCTCTCCGAACAATGCGGCATAGGTGACTTGCGGGCGGAGGGTATCCTCGAAGTTGCCGAGGAGTTTCCAGCTTCCGGAGAAGCCATAGAAATCATAAGTCGAGGTATCTTCATAGAAGGATCCGGCGGTCGGGGCGCTCACGACGGCGGCGCCTTCGTCATACTTGGTCGCGCTGTCGGGCGCGCCTTCGCCATGGAGGAACTTGGCAGTCAATCCGCCATTCCAACCCTCGGTTGCGCCACTTTCGAAGCCATAGCCTTCAAACGGGGTGTCATAGCCCCAAAGAGATTTCGTCGGCGCGGTCTGAGGAAGGGCGGCAAAGGTGCCCCATTCGATGGCGCCATCATTATCGGAATCGATGACATCGCTGCCGTTTTTGAACACGACGCTATAGGTGAGATGCGCATACACGAAGTTCGCGTAAAGATCGCAGTCGCCTTGGATCGAGGTCACATCGACCGGGGTGGAATCCTCATAGACGCCAGCCCAATGATCAAAGACGCAACGATTGCCAAACGGCACCGCAATGCCCGAATGGGTCTTGTAGTCATAGGCGTCCGCGTCATTCATCTTGCGGACGAAGTTGACGGATTCGCCTTCGGCGACATAAGCATAGCCAACCTGTACGGGAGTCGGGGCATCATCAAAGAAACGGACGGTATATGTGTAGGTGCGGTTCGTTGAACCTTCACCCGATCCGCTCTCTTCGCAGCCGGCCAATGTCGAAACGGCGCCGACGGCGAGAAGGAGAACGGAAGTAAGGCAAAAACGCTTTTTCATGCCTCTATTATGGGAGAATTGCCGATTGATTATCAATCAATTCTTTCAAAATACATTGTTGCCCACTTAATAAGTGAAGGGTATACTTTTCAATGCACCAAAGGAATTGTGTCGCTTATGAAGAGAAAGAGTAGAGTTAGCATCGCGTTGCCGTTAATCGGTATCTTGTTCGCGATTGTCGCCATTTTTTGTTTGATGGCCCCTGGATTCAATGAGGCCTCGAGAGGAACCGGATTCGTCGTCGCCTTCGGTGGTTCGAATATCGACCGTCACCCCGTCGCCGGCTTGATCATCGCGTTCGCCCTCCAGATCCTTGTCATCCTCGTCGCCATGTTCTCCCTTGCCGTCAAGGGCAAAGGCAAATATGGATTATTGTTATTCGCCGCTGCCGCTGCCGTGGCATCCGCCGTCTTGTTCATCTTCGCCAAGCCGCTTTATATCGCGGCCAACGCGGGAGATCCGCTCAGCGAGATCACCGTCACTGACTTCAAACTCGGCGCCGGATTTATCACCAGCATCATCTTCTCCTTCCTCGCCGGTGGCATCCTTGCTCTCAAGGTGTACGTCGACCGTCGGAGCGACGAAGAATAATCTTCTAAAAGAAATGCCCCTCATTTGAGGGGCTTTTTATATCCTCTTTGGATCAGGGCTTCTTCGATTTTGTCGGCGCATCCTTTGACGTCTTTTTCGATTTCTTTGCCCCAGAAGCGGAGAACGACGTAACCATGGGCAAGGAGATATTCGTTCACCTCGTTATCCCGTTCCATGTTCCGTTTGATTTTCGGAATCCAATAGTCGCGGTTGGCGTGGATCTTCTCCTCATTCTCGGCGAACTCATATCCGTGCCAGAACTCACTGTCGCAGAAGATGGCTACTTTGTAGCCCTTCATCGAAATATCCGGGTGGCCATAGATGTATTTGCTATTGGCCCGATAACGGATCCCGCGTTGATAAAGCTCGCGGCGGAGTTTCATCTCGATGCCGGTGTTCTTGCCACGGATGCGGGACATCGTATAGGAGATGGTTTCTTGGCTGCGCGGTTTCATGGGCAAATTGTAACACCGGTGCTACAATCGAGGAGTGAAAATTCGTCATGCGAAAATCGCCGAGAAGGCTACGATCGAGAAATATATCCGCCGCGTCGAGGCGGCCGCTTCTTTCGACGGCGTCCCTCTTCCTTTGTGGGGTGAGCGCGCCACGTTCGATTTAGGCGCCGCGATTGAGAAAGAACGCGTCTATATCGCCATCGAAAACCGGATGATCTACGGTCTTCTGATCGTATCGAATTCGGTCCTTGATTCTTACTTCGCCGAAAGCCAATCTCGCGAAAAAGAACTCAATATGTTATTAAAAACCGATCCGAAAGGGTATGAGGAAATCGTCATTATCGAATCCCTTTCCATCGACCCGCGTTTCCGGGGAAAAGGCTTCGGAAAAGAGCTAACCCGTTACGTGACCGACAACCACCGCCACGGCCTGGTTCTCGCCGCCGTGCCGCCCAAGAACGAAAAAGCGGTCCGTTATTTCCGGGACCGCGGTTTCTTAGCGAGGGGGACT
>CAMYXQ010000042.1 GCA_947303105.1 uncultured Caryophanales bacterium
AACCGCCCATCGATCTCATTTTGAACGATTATGAGTCATTTGGGGCCGAATACGATGCCGAGTACGATGAGTATTCCATCGTGGATCTCAATCTCTACATTGGTGATTCTTTCGAGCTTCGCATCAGCGCCGACGAAGAGTGGTACGAAAAATTCACCTCGGGACATGATGGCTGGATCGATACCTTCACCTTCACGGAAACGGCGGCCGAATATCTCCATCAAAACGAGGAATCTCCAACTTTTCTCGAAGTAGACAAAGGCTTCCAAGGGGCGATTCTCGTCAAACTCGGTAGCGATCTTCATAGCGCCGAAATCGATATCATCGTTTGGCATGAATACTCCGACTATCCCTACGGCCTCGCCATGGATGACGGCGATATCGTCGGAACCTTCGATTTTTCGACAAACGCAATCGATCACTACGACTATTACCATACATCATTCCTTTCCCTCGAGGCCGGGAGACGCTTCTTTGTTGAAGATCTCGTCACTTGGGATTGGCTCGAGGTCGAAGTGGACGAAGACGCCGCGGATTATCTCGCGGTCGAAGAAAGCGGCATGGTCGTTGTGCTTCAGGACTTTGTAGGCGCAATCATCATCGGAGTCCCGCATTATACCGATCAGCCGATCACCGTCTCCATTTTCATTGACTGACATTCGATCGAAGACGAACACGCGCGGAGCCCATCCGCGCGTTTTCTTAATACATATCTCATCTCATTGGTCTATAGTGGTATCGGGAGGATAACTTATGAAGAAACAGTTCCTTTGTTTCTTATTCGGTCTATTCGCGAGCCTTTCTTTGGCTAGCTGCGATATGGGATTCACGGTCGAACCCTATGAAAACGCCGACCAATATGTCGTCGGAAGCCAGGAATACGCCGGCGACCTCGAAGAATTGGATATCGATTGGATCTTCGGCAGCGTGACGTTGGTGGAAGATCCTTCTGCGACGAAGATCACCTTGACGGAAGACAATAACGTCGACGATGCGATCAAAGTCCATTCTTGGTACCACGATAGCAAACTCTCCGTGAAGTTCGGCGAATCCGGCTATCACGGCGGCCTTTTGGAAGTCCGTTACAAGACCTTAACGGTCACCTACGCCCACCTCAGCAATCTCAAAGTCACCCTGACGACTGGTACGCTCACCGCCGACATGATCCATGCGAGCGATTGCTCCTTCACGATGACGGCAGGGGAGATGGAAGTCGGCGTCTTGAACGCTTCGCACGCCGATTTCACTTTGACGGCCGGTATCGTCCACGTCGATGAGGTCCATGTCAGCGATATCGTTTACACGATGACGACCGGGACCTGCAAGATGGGTCTATTTAGCGAGATGGCTGGCTCTTTCCAATTCACCAGTGGCAGTGTGGATCTTACGATTCCCGATGACACGGCAACTCAAATCATTCTCGATAGGACAACCGGCAAGCTCAAAAGCGATAAGGCCTACACTCAGGTCGATAACGTCTATACCTTCCCGCCGCTTTCCGAATACCCCATCGGCATCAACCTCCGGGTTCAGATGACCAGCGGTCGCCTGCGCATCCGTTAAAGGCAGCAAATATGAAGCAGGCTATGCCTGCTTTTTATTTCGCATTTCCCCTTGATGTGTTAATCTACTCTTATGTTAGATCCCCTTGCTTTTCGCGTTCGTCCGCGCACTCTAGACGATATCCTCGGCCAGGAAGACCTCGTCGGTCCGAATGGTTTCTTACGTCGTTCCGTCGAAAAGAAATCGCCGGTGTCGATGATCCTTTTCGGCCCGCCTGGAACGGGCAAGACGACGATCGCCGAAGCCTATGCCCGCAGCATGGGCATCCATTTCATCCGCTTGAACGCGGTGACCACCGATAAGAAAGAGATGGTCGAAGCCATCGGCTCCGCCAAACTATAC
Organism: uncultured Caryophanales bacterium; assembly: GCA_947303105.1. Lineage (GTDB taxonomy): Bacteria > Bacillota_I > Bacilli_A > RFN20 > CAG-826 > UBA4951. Next base: position 1,906 of record CAMYXQ010000042.1, read on the forward strand.
GGTCACGCGATCATCATCATGGATGAGGTCCATCGTTTGGATAAGACCAAACAGGATCTTTTGTTGCCTTATGTCGAGAACGGAACCTTCTTCCTCGTCGGGGCGACGACCGCGAATCCCTATATCGCCATCAATAGGGCCATTCGGAGCCGTTGCCGCCTCCTCGAAATCAAACCGTTATCCGATGAGGATGTGGTGGAGGGCTTAAAACGGGCCACCCACGATCCCAAAGGACTTAAGGATTCGATCTCCGTCACCGACGAAGGATATCGTTATATCGCCAAGTTAAGCGGCGGGGACCTAAGGTTCGCATTGAACATGCTCGAAGTGGCCTCCATCCAGTTCAATGGGAGCCGTCCGATCACCGAAGAAGATTTGGCCACCATCGAACGGGTTCCCAACTACGCGATGGATAAGAACGAAGAAGAGCATTACGACTCGGTTTCCGCTTTGCAGAAGAGCGTACGTGGCAGCGATGTCGATGGGGCGTTATATTACTTAGCCAGACTCTGTATCGCCGAGGACTTAGATTCGATCAAGAGACGTCTATTGGTGACTGCCTATGAGGATATCGGATTAGCCAATCCTTCGGCGGTTCAACGTTGCCAACTCGCGATTGAAGCGGCCGAGCAAGTCGGCTTCCCCGAAGCGGTCATCCCCCTCGGCTTCACCGTCTGCGAGCTCTGCTTGTCCCCGAAATCGAAAGCCGCGAATAACGCCATCCACGCGGCGATGGATCTTGCCGCCTCGCGCCCCTTCCAGGTTCAGGATTATCTCAAACTGACCCCGGTCAATCGGGCCGAGGAAGATAAGTATCCTTATGACCGTCCTGACTTATGGGAGAAGATTCAGAACTTGCCGGACTTCCTCAAGGAAATGAAGTTCTATAAGCCGAACGCGATGAGCAAGAGCTCGTACGAGAAGGCCTTGAACGACAATTACGAACGGATGGTGAAGCAAGGAAGGAGCAATGATTTGGCTTCTTTGAAAAAGAAGAAAACGCTTTCATAAAAAGAACGCTTGCCATTCCCTTCGGCCGACCTAAAATCATCGCTCCTTCGAAAGAGGGAATAAAACTGCTAGGAGGTCGATCGTGATGAAACAATTATTCAAAAACATCAAACGTGCCAAGCGGAACAAAGAACGTCTCGGAACGAACTTGTTCCTCGCTTACGCCGTGTCTCTCGTGGACATGAAGTACGATTTCTAAAAAAGAAGAGGGCATAGCCCTTTTTCTTTTACCCCTTGAAATATCAAAGTAAAGAAAATAAAGTATATAAAGAATAGAGAAAGGAGATTTCCTATGATTGAAGTCGCGAAAATCTCATCGCAGGGCCAGGTTACGGTGCCTGCCGATGTCCGTCGAGCGTTAGGTCTATCCGCCGGCGATCGGATTGCTTTCATCACCAATGATTCCGGGCAATTCGTTTTGGTGAATGCCTCATCGTTTGCCTTATCAAAAGCTCAATCCGCTTTTGTTGGCGCCGCGGCGGAAGCGGGAATCTCTTCTGAGGAAGATGTTGCCAAATTGGCGAAGAGGAACCGGAAATGATCAAACTCGTTATCAAAGACTATGGCACCATCACCCTAAAGATGGATTATGAGGCCGCGCCCAATTCGGCGGCCAACTTCGTCGCTCTCGCCCGCTCGGGCTTCTACGATGGGCTCATCTTCCATCGCGTTATCAAAGGATTCATGATCCAAGGCGGTTGGGGCGATCTCAAAGGCAAACACCTCGATTATTCCATCAAAGGGGAATTCAAGGCCAATGGGATTGATAATCCTAAGAAACATACCCGCGGGGTTCTTTCCATGGCGAGGACGATGTTCCCCGATTCGGCTTCGTCCCAGTTTTTCATCATGCATAAGGACGCGCCGCATCTCGACGGGCAATACGCCGCGTTCGGCGAAGTGGTGGATGGCATGGATGTCGTCGATAAGATCGCCGGAGTCCGCACCGACATGCGCGATAAGCCTTATGAGGACGTCATCATCGAGAAAGCCGAAGTCATCGATGAACCCGTATTACCAGTAAATAAAATCCTATGAATCTCATCTATAAAAAGATGACCCCGGCTTCGAAGGAACTCGGGATCGTCAGAGCCTTATACGAAAAATCCTTCCCGCCCGATGAGATCCCGCCATTCGAAATGCTGATCGGTTGGGAACGGGCGACCTTATTCGCCATCTACGATGACGATCGTTTCGTCGCCTTAGCCGATACGGTCGAACGGAAGACCCTGGTGTATCTCTTTTTCCTCGCGGTGGAGGAGAAGGAACAGAATAAGGGATATGGATCGAAGATCCTCTCTGATCTCAAAGAACGGTATAAAGGGAAAACCTTATTCCTTTTAGCCGAGGAACATAACGAAGAGGAACCGAACTACGAAGAGAGGCTCCGCCGATTCGCCTTCTACGAGAAGAACGGGTTCCGTACCCAGAATGAACGGATCCTCGATTTCGGGGTATGGTACGAGATCCTTTATACCGATCAGGTGGTCACCAAGTGGCAATTCGACGCCTCGATGCGTTATTTGCTCGGCTACGCGAAAGAATAGATACCGCGCGATAATTCCTCTATAATGCATATACGCGCCTGTGGTGGAATTGGCAGACACGTCAGACTTAGGATCTGATGCTTCACGGCGTGCAGGTTCAAGTCCTGTCAGGCGCACCAAAAATATTTTACGGTCCCAATGCGTTCGGGACCGTTTTGTTTTAAATTCCCCACCAAGTAGAATTACAAACTAAAATCAGGTAGAATAATACCGACAAAAGGAGAACTGTTTGTGAATAAAATTATTGTTAAGAATATTGAAATCAATGTAACTGGAATCGGAGACGACGACTTCATCAGTCTAACCGATATCGCATAATGTCAAATCGATAAAAAGGATTGAAAAGAAATAAACCCCTCATTTTAAAGGGGTCGAATTCGACCCGGTTAGAAAGGAGAAAATATGGCATACAAAGTATTGGGAGATCGAATCAAGAAGATTCGTTTAGATCACAACATGTCTCAGCAAGAATTCGCGGAGGCTTTGGGTTATACCCATAAATCGATGATCAATAAAATCGAGACCGGCTTGACCGATATGTCTTTTGATAAGGTCATCAAACTGATTTTGGAATTCAACGTCAACGCGAATGAATTTTTGGATTTATCGGATCATGCCTCTGAAGATTTGATGTTGATGGCGGAGAAGGCCGATAAGCCAGATTGGCGAAGAGTCCATCCCCTAAAATCGAAAGACGAAAGCGTGGTTTATGTCAAACCTACATTGATCAATTGCCCGAATATAAAAGTCGGCGAATATACCTATTTCGATGGCCAGAATTTTCAAAGGCATGTGACCCATCATTATGATTTCATCGGCGACAAATTGATTATCGGCAGATTCTGTCAGATTGGCAGGGGAGTCGAATTCATCATGAATGGCGCCAATCACCGAATGGATTCGGCATCGTCTTACCCGTTCTACATTTTCAACGGATGGAAACAAAATCCTCCCGCAAAAGCGGATTTGCCCCGCAAAGGCGACACCATCATCGGCAACGATGTGTGGATTGGTCAAAATGTGACTTTCTTGCCTGGCGTGCACGTCGGGAACGGGTGCATCATTGGCGCGAACGCGGTGGTCGGTTCTGATATTCCGCCGTATTCAGTCGTGGTCGGCAACCCCGCCAGAGTCATTAAAAAAAGATTTGATGACGAAATGATTGAATTGCTCGAAAAACTTCGGTGGTGGGATAAGGCGCCAAATCAAATCCAAAAAATCATCCCCCTTCTTTCTAATGGCGATATTGACTTTGTAAAAGAAGAAATTAAATGCATTTTGGATAAAGACGAATCCGTATAAAATCTGGCTTCGTATTATCAAGACTTCAAATTGTTTGAAGTCTTTTTATTTAACGCCCGTCCCCTGCGGCGCATCTTATTTAAACAATCATCTTTTGATGGTATTGTTTAAAATGAGGAGATCTCTCATGAAAAAATTCGCTGCTATCGCCTTTCTTTTCTCCCTCACCATTTTCGGCTGCACCAATACGAATGAATCTGGCGCCGGCCACAAACACACCTACTCATCCGAATGGACCTATAACAATGAAGCCCATTGGCATGCCGCCACCTGCGAGCATACCAGCGAAACAAAGGACTACGCCGCCCATACTTACAAGGCTTGGGTGATCGATCGTCCCGCCTCCGTCGAAGCGGCTGGCTCCAAGCATCGCGACTGCAAAGTCTGCCCTTATGTCGAGGTCCAAGCGATCCCCATCCTCGCCCATGAGCATCAACCGGGCGCTCCGACGGAAGAAGACCGCATTGAACCGACCTGCGTGGATACGGGTTCATATTACGAAGTCACCCGCTGCGAGTTATGCGGCGAGGAACTGAGCCGCGTCCATCACACGATCCCGGCGACCGGTCAGCATGGCTCGGCCACCCGCGAAGAGAATCGCGTCGAACCGACCTGCGGTCAGGATGGAACCTATGACAAAGTGACCTATTGCCCCGTCTGCGGGCAGGAATTCAGTCGCACGCGCGAATATATCCCGGCGACGGGAAATCATCTGCACGTCCATTATGAAGTGATCTTCCGCGAAGACCCGACTTGCACCGAACCGGGATTCGAATATGGCCAATACATCTGCGATGACTGCGGGATGGTGGTTGGTGACAATGCGGACAATATGGAGCTTGAAGCCCTCGGCCACGACTATGTTGGCGTCGTCACCGACCCGACCTATGACGCGGCGGGCTATACGACCTATACCTGCTCGCGTTGCGGCGATACCTATACCGAACCCGGCGAACCCAGATTAGAGCATCACTATAGCGAAGAATGGTCAACCGATTGGAATACCCATTATCACGCCTGCACCGATCCGGGCTATGAGGATCTGAAAGCCGATGTGGCCGACCATGTTTTCGAATCGTCCTTCGTCGCCCCGTCGTACGACGAAAGCACCGACACTTGGGTCGACGGCTATTTGTTCCGTCATTGCACCGTCTGCGGTCGCGACAACACCGTGGCGATGACCAAAGAGCAATACGATATGAACGTCAGTTTGGGCCGCTTCCCCGAAGTCGATGGCGATACGGTCTATTACGGTCTATATCCCGATGAGCTCATCACCGACCCCAACGGGATCGAAACAATGCAGGAAGCCCAAGCCGCGGCCCATAAGTATGGCAACGACGTCGTATTCCCCTACGTGGGCAAAATGTATCGCAAAGCGGTGGCTAAGAACGATGGCAACGGTTATACCGGGACCACCAGAGGCCAAGCGTATTACTTCACCATG
>CAMYXQ010000043.1 GCA_947303105.1 uncultured Caryophanales bacterium
GGAACATCATCAGCGAGAACGACAACGTTTTTTGATAGATTCTGAAATTCGTCATAGAGAGCCCTTTCTTCTAGTGGAAGCAATTATCGCATCAAAGCATGCCTTTGATCAAACCGAGGAAGCTATCCGGTTCGAGAGAGGCACCGCCGACGAGGGCGCCGTCGATGTCCGGCATGCTCATATAAGCGGAGACGTTCTCCGGTTTGACCGATCCGCCATAAAGGATGCGGATCTGTTCGGCGATCGCGCCGCCGAAGAGGCCTTCGAGGACCAAACGGATGTAACCGACGGTATCCTCGGCGATTTCCTTAGAGGCAGATTTGCCGGTGCCGATCGCCCAGATCGGCTCATAGGCGACGACAACCTTCGCGGCTTCTTCCTGGCTTAAGCCAGCGAAGCCTTCTTCGATCTGATGACGGACGAAGTCTTTCGTCTTGCCTTCGTCGAAGGTCTTTTCCGATTCGCCGCAGCAATAGACCGGGGTCATATCGTTGGCGAGCAAGGCTTTGATTTTGGCGTTGCAGGCGACGGAGGTCTCGCCGTTGTATTCGCGACGCTCGCTGTGGCCGAGGATGACCCAGTCGATGCCGATCTCTTTGAGCATCGCGATGGAGATTTCGCCGGTATAGGCGCCTTTTTCGTGCTCATTCACGTTCTGGGCGGCGACGATGCACTTCGGGTTGATGTTGCTCTTGACCGCTTCGAGGCAGACGAAGGTCGGGGCGACGCCGACGTCGATGCCGTGCTCCACCGCCAAATCGACCATTTCCCCGGCCGCTAAGGCAAAAGCCTTCGCCTCGCTCGGGGTCTTGTTCATTTTCCAGTTGCCAAGCAATAGTTTCTTACGCATAAAAACTCCTTTTTATTTCAAGATATCGACGCCGGGGAGGTGGCCATCGTTCTGAATCATTTCGAGCGAGGCGCCGCCGCCGGTTGAGACGTGGGAGAAGTCGGCTTTGTAGCCGAACTGTTTGACCGCGGAGGCGCTGTCGCCGCCACCGCATACGGTAAAGGCCTTGCCGTTAAGGTCGCGAATCGCTTCGCAAACCCTCTTGGTGCCTTCCTGGAATTCCGCTTGTTCGAAGACGCCCATCGGGCCATTCCAGAACACCATCTTCGCTTTGGAGATGATCTCGGCGAAACGGGCTGCGGACTTCGGGCCGATGTCGACCCCTTCGAAGCCTTCGGGGATATCGCCTTCGACTTCGATGATCTTCCGGCCTTCGACCGGTTCGAAGCTATCGGTGCAAACCGAATCGACCGGGAGGATGATGCGGCCATGGGCTTCTTCTAAACACTTCTTGGCATATTCCAAGGCCCCTTCATCGAGGAAAGATTTGCCGATATTGGCGCCTTCCGCCTTGCGGAATGTATAGCTCATCGCCCCGCCGATGATGATGTAATCGCATTTCTTGAGCAGGGTGTCGATGACTTGGATCTTATCGGTGACTTTGAGGCCGCCGAGGATGGCGACGTACGGACGGTCTTCTTTCTTGACCTCGACGCAACGGGTGAGGTTCTCGACTTCTTTGAGCATCAGGTAGCCAAGGGCGACCGGTTTGCCTTCCTCTTTGAGGATGGCAGGGACGCCGACGGTCGAAGCGTGGGCGCGGTGCGCGGAACCGAAAGCGTCCATGACGTAGGCATCCGCAAGGGCGGCCCAATCTTTGGCCAGTTCGGGATCGTTCTTTTCCTCGCCTTTCTCATAACGGGTGTTCTGGGCAAGAAGGATTTCGCCGTCTTTGAGGGCGGCCACCGCTTCTTTGAGGGCTTCGCCGCGGGTGGCGGGGCTGAAATGGACTTTGACGCCCGGCAAGAGTTTCTGGAGTTCGCCGGCGACCGGGGCCATGTCGTTGGCCTTCTTCATCGCTTCGATCTTCTCGGGATCGGGCTCTTTCCATTTGATTTTGCCCAGGTGAGACATTAAGACGAGGCGCGCGCCTTTCTTGACGAGTTCCTCGATGGTCGGAAGGGCGGCTTTGATGCGGTTATTGTCGCGGATGACGCCGTCCTTTTGAGGGACGTTGAAATCGACGCGGACATAGACCACTTTGCCCTGTAAGTTCGTTAGATCTTTGACAGTCAGCATATGCTTTCTCCTATATCGCAACCAAATATTACCATATTTCGGCAAAATATAGGCGCATAAAAGAAAACCGCCCATAGGGCGGTTATCATTTAGTCGATCGCAACCAGATATTTGTAGACGTCCTGACCGCCGTCGATCCCGCCGACTTCGAGGTCGGGATAATAGGACTGGATGGCGGCGATGTTCTTCGCCTTTTCCTCTTCGGTCACGTCTTTGCCGTATAGGATGGTGACGACTTGACGATCCTTGATATCGGGGATCTTCTTGAGCAACTCAAGGACGACGGAATTCTTTCTCGTTCCGGCATAACGGACTTTGCCGTCGAGGATGCCGAGATAATCACCCTTGCGGATATTGACGCCATGGAGTTTGGTCGTCCGGTTGGCGACGGTGATCTCGCCGGAGACGACGTTGCGGATGGCGGCGTTGAAGTTGCCGAGGATGATCACGAGATCATCGATCGAGAAATCAGACATGGCCAATGCTGATAAGCATTGCGGGATGCTGACGCAGTTGATGACTTCGACGTGAGCGCCTTTATAGAGGTCCGCCGCTTGCTTGGCGGCCATGATGATGTTCTTGTTGTTGGGGAAGACGAGGATGTTGTCGGCGTTCAAAGACTTGAAGGCCCTGATGAAGTCCTCGGTCGAGGGGTTCATCGTCTGGTTGCCGGAAACGACGACGTCGACGCCCATGAGTTTGAACTGCTCGATGATGCCTTCGCCTTGAGCGACCGCCACCACCGCGTACTTTTTGTGCTCGGTGGCCTTTTTGATCTCGGCCTCTTCCTCGGTCATGATCTCATTGTGCTGCAAGGCCATGTTCTCGACCTTGATGGTGAGGAATTCGCCATAGGCGCGCATCTTATGGAGAACGATGCCCGGCTCTTTGGTGTGGACGTGGACTTTGACGATGTCGCCATCTTTGATGGCCACGATCGAATTGCCCTCGATATCCGGGGCTTCGAGATCGGCGATGACGGTGTCGATCGAGAAGGAATCGATATCGACCTTAGAGGTCTGCAAACGGAGAATGAATTCGGTGCAGTAGCCGAATTGGAGGACATCCTCGCTGGTGAAAGCGGAGAAATCCACCGCCGGGGCGTTACTGTCCGGCTTAGTCAATTCGACTTCGATCTTCTCGCCGGAGAGGTATTTGACCATACCTTTGACGATATAGACATAGCCGGCGCCGCCGGAGTCGATGACGCCCGCTTCCTTAAGGACCGGGAGCAGATTGATGGTATTCTTCAGCGAAAGGGCCGCCTGTTTGAGGTGAGCTTCGTAGAAATCGTTGATCGAGGAGGACGGGCCGACCGCTTTGCAAGCGGCTTCGGTCGCTTCGCGATAGACGGTGAGGATCGTGCCTTCGACCGGTTCTTGGACCGCGCCATCGGCTTGTTTGACGCCGAGTTTGTAGGCTTCGGCGAGTTCCATCGCGGTGACTTCTTCTTTGCCTTCGAGGCCTTTGCAGATGCCACGGAAAATCTGGGACAAGATGACGCCGGAATTGCCGCGGGCCGACATGAGGAAGCCTTCGGAAAGGACTTTGCCCATCTCGCCGAGCTTCTTCGTTTTCTTGCGTTCGATGGCGTGGACCCCGCCTTCGATGGTGCGGGCCATATTGGTGCCGGTGTCCCCGTCGGGGACAGGGAAGACGTTCAAGGAGTCGACTTCTTCGTAATTCGCGCGTAAATTCTTCGCGCCGGCGGTGACAATCTCACGGAATTGCTCGCCGTTCATTTTCTCTATTATCATCGTTTATTCTCCAATGCGGGTTTCGGGCTCGCCGAAATAGTAGATGCCAAAGGTGCCCGGGCCGGTCGAGGCGCCGATGATCGGGCCAAGGAATTGGACGCGGACCTCTTTGAACGGAATGGTTTCTTTGATTTTGCTGACGACGAGCTCGACATCGGCTTCGCTCGCTTCGGCATGGGTGACATAGCAGACCTGCGATTCGGGATCGATGACGCGTTCTTTGATGACTTCGACCATGCGGAGCAAGGCGTTCCGACGGCCTTTCATCTTCTCATAGGCATAGTTGATGCCTTTGGCATCACTGATGAGCATCGGTTTGACGCCGAAGATGTTGCCGAAAAAGGCCTTGGTCGCTTTGACGCGGCCGGCGCGACGGAGATATTCAAGGGTCTCCACCGTGGCGATCTGGTTGAAGCTGAGACGGTTGGCGAAAATCCAATCATAGGTTTCTTCGAGCGATTTGCCTTCCATGCGCATATCAGCGGCTTTGAGTAGCATGAGCCCTTGACCCATTGCTGAAAGCAATGAATCCAAAACGAGCAATTTGCGGTCGGCAAATTCTTTGCTGAGTTTCTCATCCCAAAGCTTCTCCGCGACGTGGAGCGAAGCGCTTAAGCCGGAAGAGCAGGCGATATAGAGGATGTCCTCGCCCTTTTCAAGGTGGCGACGGAACACTTCTTCGAATTCCTGTTCGGTGACTTGCTGGGTGAAGATGCGATGGCCCGCACGGAGCACATCATAGTATTCGTGGACGGAGATCTCTTCCCAATCGAGATCGGCGTGGATTTCGTGTTCTTTGTTCTCTTTGTCGGTCCAAGAGACGGTCATCCGACAATAATCGATATCATGAGCGCGGCGTTCTTCCTTCGTAAGGTCGCAGGTGGAATCGCCGATGATGGCAAACTTTGACATAGTGCCTCCTTAGGTGTCGTTTCACGACGCCATTACTATAAGTGTTGCGCCCGCAAGGGCAATAGACAATGCTTGGCATTTGCCTATTAAGCGACATATATGCTAAAATGCCCATTATCTATGAAAGAAGATCTGCGGGTTGCCAAAACGAAGAAAGCCATCGAAGAGGCCTTTTTGGAATTGGCCAGAACCAAGGGTTACGAAAACGTCCATATCGTAGATATCGCCAAAGCGGCAATGGTCAACCGCAACACGATTTATCTCCACTACGGATCGAAGGAAGGCATCGTCCAAGAGATCGTCGAACGCGACTTCATGACCCGCATCAGCGGATTCACCGATCCGAACAAACCACTGCCAAAAATCAAAAGCCGCAAAGACATCCACGCCTTGTTCGAAGCGATCTTTTCCATCGTCAACGACAACATCGAAATCTATCGCACCATCCTCCTGGAACCGAGGTTAAGCGGTTATATGGCGAACAATACCAAACGGATCACCGCCTTCATCCTCAAAGAGATGGAGGACATCCCCAAGAACAAAATCATCCTCGGCTTCATCACCGCCGGCGTGTATGACGTCTTATCCAAATGGATCATCTACGCGACGGGCACGCTTGAGGAAAACGTCAACTACCTGACCGACCTCACGATGTCCAATATCCGGAAGTGTTCCTATAAGCATTAAAAAACGCCGTAAAACGGCGTTTCTTTTTTGTTATCGCTTATTGGACCAAACTTTCGAGGTCTTTGATCATCTGAATGAGATCGCGGTAGGAAGAGAGGTCTTCCGGAACGGTCGGGGCCTGATCGCCGAAGGTGAGGGTGAAGCCGCCGTCGACGTCGATCTGCCACTGGGTGTGACCGATCTTCTCGGGAATGCCCATCGATTCGTCGCTGGTGAAGATCATTCCGCCATCGAGGTCATAGGCGTCGGTCTTCATCTCATAACGGAAGTCGAAGACGGTCTTGAGGGCTTTGAAGCCATCCGCGTCGAAGGTCAGCGCGAATTCGAGGCCGTGGACATCGAGGCCTTCGAGATTGGCGGCGAGATCTTCGCGGTGCTCGGCATCGGCGTAGTCGAGAATGAATTTCACGACTTCTTCGGTGGTGAAACTGGCGTAGAAGACATATTCGCCTTGGCCGTTGCCGTAGACGCTGAGCCAGGAGGAGTAATCCTCATAATGCTCATCGAGGAAGACGACAAGGCGATTGATCGCGGTGCCCACCGCATCGTAGTCGACGGTGACGCCATCGAACGGATTCTCGATGTCGCCCATCATATCCGTATAGGGCTTGAGTTCTTCTTCGATGCCTTCGGCAGTGACGAAGTATTTATCGCCGAGGAAAGTGGAAACGAGCATCTTATAATCGCCGAATCCGGCCATATCAAAGATATCTTTGACGAGATTGATAAGATTCTCGTTGGTCGGATCGAAGTAGAGGGTCTCATCTTCGACGAAGGCGCTGAAGGCGATGTTGTTGCGGGTTCTGGCGCTTCTCGACTCACCGCTTTGATAGTCCCAATGGACGGACTGGGCGGCAACGTCGACGCTCGACATCTGCGGGGCGCTGTTGCCTTGATCGTCGGCGATCGCTCTGGCGAAACGGAAATCGCCGGAAATGCCATTGACGGCAAAGTTCATGTTTTTGGTGCTGTCGGTATTCTCGATCGCGTTGTGGGTGACGCCTTCGACGTCGATGCCCAAAACATCGTCCGAAACGAGGGCGATGGAGAAAACATCGCTATTTTGGAAGGTCTTTTTGGCGCTCTTGCCGAGATCGGAGAAACCTTGTCTCTCATCCTGCTTTTCGAGGGTGGTCGGTTCTAACTTATTGGTCTTTTCCTGGGTTTTTTCGCAAGCGAAAAGCGGCAGGGATACCATGCTTAGAATCAATACGGCTTTCATTGACTTTTTCATACGAAAACCTCCTTTGACAATTCCATTATACCGCAATTGCGTGGGGGCATACAAAAAAAGCACGGCGAACCGTGCTTCTTTGATTTGGGGACTAGAGCTCCGCGAAGTACTTGATGGTGCGGACCATCTGAGAGGTGTAGGAGTTCTCGTTGTCATACCAAGCGACGACTTGGACCTGATAGAGGCCATCCGCAACCTTGGTGACCATGGTCTGGGTCGCATCGAAGAGCGAGCCGAAACGCATGCCGATGATGTCGGAGGAGACGAGCTCTTCTTCGGTATAACCGAAGGAAGCGCTGACGGCAGCCTTCATGGCCGCATTGATCTTCTCTGTGGTGACGTCTTCGCCTTTGACGACGGCGACAAGGATCGTGGTCGATCCGGTCGGGGTCGGAACACGCTGGGCGGAACCGATGAGTTTGCCGTTCAGTTCGGGGATGACGAGACCGATCGCCTTGGCGGCGCCGGTGCTGTTCGGGACGAT
>CAMYXQ010000044.1 GCA_947303105.1 uncultured Caryophanales bacterium
ATAGTTCCGCTGATTTGGCGACCACCGGCGATTGCAACCGCGAACACACCTGGCCGAATAGCCGCGGTGGCGGTCAGATCGAAACCGACCCGCTCGTCATCCGTCCGACCTTCAACAGCGACAACTCCGCCCGTGGCAATAACTTCTATGGGAATTCGGCCTCCAACGAATGGGATCCGGCTTCCTTGGGATTTACCGGTGCCCGTGGCGAATCGGCCCGCGTCATCCTTTACGCCGCGACCCGTTATTACAGCAAAGGCTTAAGCCTTTCCAATAATCCGAGCGACAGCACCGGCGCCAAGACGATGGGCACCTTGAAGACTTTGCTCCAATGGAATCTCCAGTACCGTCCGAGCGAATTCGAAAAGACGGTTAACAACCGTTACGAAGAGATGGGCTACGCCCGCAATCCGTTCGTTGATCACCCCGAATACGCGAACTTCATCTGGGATGATAATGGCCTCCGCAAGAGCCCCCTTGATGTCGATGATATTCCGGTGACCTCTTCGGTTCCCGGCGGTTCCACCTCTTCGTCCATTCCCGCCAGCAGCGCTCCTTCGGAGAACGCTCGCATCGTCTTCTCCGCTTCTGACACGGACACGGGAACCGGTTACCCGACCTCGGAAACGAGTTTCACCATGCAGGGCTACGAATTTAAGTTCTACAACGTTTCAACCAAGTTGACGGCCGGGATGTTCCAAGTGAAAAAGACCGTTGGCTATCTCTATAACGTGACCCCGATCGAAAATATCGAAGAACTCCGCATCACCGTCTATCAGAAAGGCGACCCCGAATATACCGGCTTCCCGTCTGTCACCTATGGCAACGCGGCCAATCCCTCAACCGCGGCCGAAGATACGGTGGATGGCTTGAACCACTCCTACAATCTCCATGGCGCTTCCTATTTTAAGATTTGCGCGCACGCGAGCTACGCGAGTTACTTCGAATCATTCCGCATTCTCTGAGCGACATACCGCTGACAAAAGAGCCTCATAAAATGGGGCTTTTTCTTTATTTGGGACAATATGCGGTCCTTTTCAAATCGAGCGGTTTATGTCGCAAAACAATCCAAGAAGCAACCCAAACGGAACAAAATCGTTCGATTTAACAAAATAATTGATTTTGTTCATTTCTTTTTCGCGTTTGTGGGTCTACACTTAAGAGTAACTAAAAGGGGTATTTATGAAAAAATCTAGCAAATTCCTCTCCAGTCCGGTGCGTCTGATCGTCGTTGGCGCCATTTTGTTGCTCCTCAGCGGTTTCATCATCGGTCTTGGAGGCGTCACTCACATCATCCCGAGTGGCCACGCCACCTTGCACGGCACGGATATCACCTATGGCGTCCGTTCCTGCATCAAGCACTACTTCTTGATCTGGAAGGGTGACATCCCGACCTCCTCGGCAATGTACTGCATCGTCATGGTGCTTCTTGCCTTCCTTGGTCTTCTCATCAAGATCATCATCTTCCGCAAGACGGAAAAAGTCTCCGCCCTCGTCGCCGGCATCGGCGCCTTCCTTGGCGAGCTTTTCCTCCCGTTCATCGTCCTCCTCAACGCGGTTATCTATGACTGCGGTGGCATGAGCGGTCGCGGTCAGCTCATGATCGTCGTCGCCCTCGGCCTCTTGGTCCTTGGTCTCCTCATCCTCCTCTATGCTGAGCTCGTCGCCCACAAAGTCATCCGCTTCCGCGAAGCGGGCGAATGCTGCTGCGAAGAATGCGAATGCCACAAAGAAGAACCGGTCGAAGAACCGAAAGAAGAAGTCAAAGAAGAACCGGTTAAAGAAGAACCGGTCGTCGAAGAAAAGAAACCGGAACCGGTCAAAGAAGAAAAGAAACCCGAACCCGTCGTCGAAGAAGAAGCCGAAGGCGGAATCACCGGATTCGACCGCAAATCGTTCGCTGAGAAACTCGAACTCGCCGACGAAGAACTCCGTGGCCGTTACGAAGAAATCAAAGCCGAAGCCGAACTCTTCGGTCTCAAAGGCCGCCTTTCCAACTACTGCGACAGCTACCACGCTGGCCGCGTCACCTATCTCAAGGTCGCCATCAGCGGCAAGACCATCAAGTGCTTCCTCGCCCTTAATCCGGCCGATTATGCCGATAGCCCGATCCCAGCCGAAGACGTCTCCGATAAGAAAGCCTATGCCGCCTTGCCTCTCCTTATCCGCGTCAAGAGCAACCTCGCCTGCCGCCGCGTGAAGAAACTCATCGCCGACATGGCCGAAAAGAACGGACTTGAAAAAGCTAAATAAGGCCTAGACAAAAAAGCTCCGCTTATGCGGGGCTTTTCTTTTTAGTCCTCGTCGGCTCTCTTGCCGTGACGGCGATATTTATCGATCGGTCCGGCGATGAGATAGAAGGCCGGGATCAGAAGGAAGAGGAACCAGTAGAATCCCCAACCATCGAAGCCGTAATGGGATCCGAGGAACCCGAGCTTGCAGTAGACCGAAGTCACTAGTAACGGGAAGACGAAGTCGATGATCCGGTTGTGACGCACGGCAGCGGCGATGGAGCCGAGCCACAAGGCGTCGAGCAAGAAGGTCCAGCCGATTTGCCAGCCGATGCCTTCCCAAGCCACGCCGACGATGATCATCGCGATGAAGCCGAGGCCGAGCATCGTTCCGGTGGTGATGAAGGAGACCTTCGCGTTGTCGGACATTTTCTTTTTGCCTCCGACGTTCACGATATGGCGGTCGCCACAGACGACTTCGACGCGATCGTCATCATCGTCGTCATCGTCGTCATCGTCGTCATCGTCGTCATCATCGACCCCGCTCACGTGGATGTGGACGGGTCCGGCGTCGACATGGACTTCTTTGCGTTCTTTCTCTTTGACTTCCTTGGCGATGTCCTCTGGTTTCTCGTCGGTGGAGAGAAGCTCATCCAGAGAAACGCCGTATAACTTCGCGAGGCAAATGAGGTTATCGGTGTCGGGACTGGCTTCCGCGCGTTCCCATTTCGATACTGCCTGACGCGAGAGGCCGAGCTTTTCGGCGAGGTCTTCTTGGCTGAGCCCGTGTTCCTTGCGGAGTTGGACGAGGCGGTTCGCGATTTCGATATTCATTTTTGTGCCCTCCTTTGCTTTCGAGCATGGTTATTATGGGTGAGGGGGTCGGTTGCTTCTAGAAAGTCTGCTTTTCAATTCCGCAACTTTCGGTTGCAACCGCTATTATTAAACGACAATTCGGCCTCTTTTCCAGCGAAAAATGGCCTCAAAGGGCGAAAATCTTCCCTTGAAGAGCAAAATGCGATAATATTCTTATCCGCGGGTGTTTGGCTCAGCGGGAGAGCGCTTCCTTCACACGGAAGAGGTCACTGGTTCGATCCCAGTAACACCCACCATTTTATTAGCCGCTTTAGCTCAATTGGCAGAGCAATTGATTTGTAATCAATAGGTTGGTGGTTCGATTCCGCTAGGCGGCACCAATAGATCGATGGACTTTGATGCGAAGGCGTCAAAGTTTTTTGTTTTAATATGGTCTAAAGACCCTATTATGAATTCTCCCACAACTTGTGGGAAAATCTTTTTGGCCTTTTGAGCAATTCTTCCACAACTTGTGGAAAAAAACTTTTTATACAAAGTATAAAACCTTTCAGCATATCTAATATTGACTTGGGATAAACCTTTAACACCAGGACTTCTTTTAATCAGTTCGTTACTTAGTGTTTCATAAAACCTATTTCCGTAGTTCGCTTTGAAAGATGTCTTGGAAATTTCCTCGCCTAATTCGTAATAAAATCTGATCAATTCGGCATTGACGGAAATCGCAGCTTTGCTTTGAGCTAGTTCATAGCGCCGACAGTCTGCTGATAGATACATAATCATTGTATAAAACCGAGCACATAATCTCAATTTAATTTATTAATAAATTAGCGAATTTTTTCATGGGTGGAAAATAATTAAATAAGGGGTGGAAATTGTATCATTTCCTTAGTGCCTAGCCATCGATTCGTGGACAGCATTCGTTAGCGAGATGCTGTCTTTCTTTTTGCCTTTGTGCGCGCTTGGCGCTTACAATAGTTTTGTAACCGAAAGGAACAGCACTATGAAAAATAGCAAACTGAAGGTTTTGCTGTTGGCTTCCCTTTTTTCCGTGGCCGCATTGAGTGGCTGCGATAACGGGGATAGCAGTTTCCCGTCGATCCCATCCACCAGCGATGTGATCCCGGGCACCAGCGAAAGCCTTCCTCCTTCCAGCGACCCAGGGTCGGACCCCGGATCGATTGAATCCCTTCCACCCACCACCTCGGAAGATAGCCTTCCACCCGCCAGCAGCGATTCTTTGCCGCCATCGACCTCCGAAACGCACAAAACCGATTGGACCGATGATGAGAAACTTTTGATGCAAAGGAATCTCTATGGCGTCGTCTTGCCCTTCGTTGCCGAAGACGTTGGGGTTTATGCGAATACCGGCGAAACCGGCGGCATTTATATGCGGGGCCGCAGTCACATGGAAAGCGGCTTCCTTCGCGAATATGCCTCCAACTTCGACAGCGATCATTGGAAAGGCGGGGACGTCTCCTTTGAGATGGATTGCCCCAACGGCACTCTGTTCGCCTTCGTGACCGAGGTTTCGACGGGTTCAGGTGCCCGCCATGTTTCCGTGTTGTTCGGTGGGCGAGCCACCAACGGAACCGAAGGTTATGAAGAAACCGGCGTTTTCTTCCTTGAGGCCAACGATCCGTTCCTCTACGAATATCCCGAAACCTTTATCAACAAAGCGATTAGCGAGAATTTCGGCAGCGCGATCTATCCGCCGAATCCCGGTGCGCATTACTACTCGATCGATTATGAGAGCGAAGCCCTTCTCGCCTATTATCCGAATGACAGCATCGAACGCACATACAAAGAAGCGTTGACCGCGACCCGCAAATTCACCATCGCCGATTCCCGCGACAGCAATAACAACGTCGTGGCTCAATCTAATGATGGAAAATATTGCATCCGCTTCCACTATGATGGCTCGATCGGCGCTTTGGTCATCACCGTTTCCGCTTACCAAGGCTGGAACGCCACGGTGATCAACGCCTTCTTCGAAAAATACGGCGCTACCCCGTTTGAGATTCCTGGAATCTATGCCGAGGGAGTCACCTTCAAATTCGAAGAGAGCGAATATAATGCCCAGACGCCGGGTTACGAAACCGCCACGATTACCATCGGCAAAGCGACCGCCGCGATTGCCAACGCCTATCTACTGACCCTTCAGCAGGCTGGCTTCCGCATCGGGGAGCATGAATTTAACGAAGTGGATGGCGGCTCCGTCTATGCCCATTACCTGACCGCGACCGGTATGGCGATGCTGACCATCAGCTATACCCCGGGTGCCAAAACGATCCTCATCGGCATTTCCCTTGCCTATGATAAGACCCGCGTTTCCGATTGGCCGACCGATGTCGCCAACCGCGCCGGCGAAGTCGTCCAAGACACCGTTCCGGCCTATGTCGACCCGAATCATACCGAAGGATTCGGAATCGGCACCTCTGGCAATTATACCTTCATCGTTGTTTATGTCGCCGAAGGCGAAGAGCAGGCTGCCATGGAACGCTATGTCACCACGCTCACCCGCGATAATGGCTATGAAGCGGCCGGCACCTATAAGGGTCAGCCCTGCTATGTTTCCGCCCACCATGAGGTGAAACTCGCCATCGCCTGTGATCCGAGCGGACTCCCGGGACGGATCCAAATCCTCATCATCCCCGCCAAAGGCGTCGAATGGCCGACCAGCGACATCGCGACCCGTCTCCGTAAGATGGGCGTGACCACCGACACCCTCCCCGCCCTTCCCATCCCGGCGACCGAAATCAACAAAGCTTGGGTCACCGAGAATGAGGAATTCAAGGTTTGGTGCAACGTCGGAAGCGAACACATCGAAGAAGCTTACGACGAATATAACGACGTGCTCTATGAGGACTATGAGTTCCAATATCTCGGCGAGAACCGTTATCGTTCCCCGAATGACGAATTCATCGTCCGCCTCGACGATCAGGGCGATTACTTCTATATCTACGTCTCCAACGTCTATGCCGAATGGCCGGTCAACGATGTTGCCTCCGGACTGATCCTCATCCATCAGGATATCCCGCAGGATAGCCTCCCCGCCCCGACGGGCGTCGCGGCCAAAGCCAAGAATTACATCGTCTCCCCCGACTATTTCAATTACACGATGCAAATCGACTGCATCTATTCCTCCATCAGCGACACCCAAGCGGCGGAGGCTCAGTATATCGCCCAAATCGGCCGGACTTGGACCCCGGGCGAAACCGATGCCAACGATCGTCCGCATTTCATCTCCCCGAATGAGGAATTCGATGTTTGCATCTATCGCATCGACATCACTCTCTACATCTTCGTGAAGGCGGCGGGCTCCTCTTCTGGCCAGCCGACCGCGGAATGGCCGTATCGGGCCATCGCTGATCTGTTGGGCGGCGATTATTGGATCTGTCTCCCAATGAACCTCTCTGTCGAAGGCATTGCCTCCTTCTCCTCCCCGACCGAAATGGAAGGCATGGAAGGCTATGTCACGCTTACCGCCACCTTGGCCGCCGATGCCGTCATGGAGACGGTTTTGGCGGATATCGGCACCTATCTCCTTGATTTGGACGGCTATGGCTTCCAAGCCATGGATGGCATGCCGAACTTCTATTACAACGCCCTTCTCTGCATCTATCTCAACGCCATGAGCGAGAACCAGATCATGATCATGATCGGCCCGATGGAATTTGAGGAACCTCAATATAGCGTCCGCTTTATCTCCGGCGGTTCGGAAGATCCTCTTTCGACCGAATACGACGAAGAAAACGGCTATCTCGTCGTCGAAGAATCCGAATACTTGGTCAATGACATGTTCTATGTCTATAACGGCCAAGGCAATGTGAGTGTCGGCTTCACCGAACTCGCAGCGAATTATCTGGATCACGTCGATGACAATCCTTCCGAAGTGATTGTTACCCATAGCTTCCCCGGAACCTTGATTCTCATCCCGGATGAAGAAACCGAATTCTTCACCATCGACATCATCATGAGCAAACCGCCCATCGATCTCATTTTGAACGATTATGAGTCATTTGGGGCCGAATACGA
>CAMYXQ010000045.1 GCA_947303105.1 uncultured Caryophanales bacterium
ACCGAAGGAATCGATGATGGTTTGGAAGGCGCGTTTTTGATCGGTGGTGTAACTCATTTTGAAAATCGTTTTCAAATTCTATTGAATTTTAGCACGCGTAGGCATGTTTGCAATAGTTGTTCTTGGCGCTCGCAAGCGTCCTTTTTGTTTTATAATCATCGATGAGGTTTTCAGCATGAAACATTATTCGAAAAAGTTCATTGAGCTTCCCGGCGTTGATGAACGGGTCGCTTATATCGAGGTCGGATCGGGCGATCGCGACTTATTGCTCATCCACGGCAATATGTCCGGCTCGCTTCATTACACCCCGATCATCGAGCGGCTGGAGGGCGAATTCCATATTTACGCCCCCGATATGAAGGGCTATGGCGATACGACTTACCGCCACCACTTCACCCATCTGCATGAACAAGCCGATTTGATCATCGAATTCTGCGACAAGCTCGGTTTGAAACATCTTCGCGTCGGCGGATGGTCGACCGGAGGCGCTGTCACGATGTCCGTCGCCGCGAGACGGCCCGACCTCGTCGATCAGATTGTCTTCTTCGATTCGATTTCCCTCCGCGGTCACCCCTACTTCCAACGCGATGAAAAGGGCAAGCCGATTTATGGCAAGGTCTACGACTCCATTGAGCACATGTCCTCCTCAAATCCGCAGAAAGCCACCATCGAATGGATGGAAAACAAGGACTTTGAGAAGATGACTGGTCTTTGGAATTTGGTTATTTATTCAGGCGGCCCACGCCCGACCGAAGAAGAGAACCGTCTCTATATGGAAGAGACCTTCAAACAACGTTGTTTGGGCGAATCTTATTGGGCTTTGTCGACATTCAATATCACCGACACCCCGACTTTCTATGCCGAAGGGGATGGCTTATATCACAACATCCATCAGCCGATTCTCTGCTTCTGGGGCGAGAATGACATCAGCGTTCCTTGGTTCAACACCCACGAACTTCCGGACTACTTCGGCGATCAGCTCAAGTTGGTGAAAGTGCCGCATGCCGGACACTCGCCCATCTCTGATCAACCTGATTTGCTCGTTGAAGAAATGCGGAAATTCCTGAAATAAAAAAGGGGCTTTGCCCCTTTTATTTTACCTTTTTCATCACGAGGTCCGTTTTTGCCAAGCGGATTTCGACGTGATCCGGGATCGATTCGACAATGGTGACGTTCGCCCCGATCGTGACATAGTCGCCGACGGAAACATCGCCGCCGAGGATGGTCGCGTTGGAATAGATCGTGACGTAATTCCCGATGGGCGGATGGCGTTTGAGGGATGCCATTTTGCGGCCGTCCTTCAAGGACAACGCGCCCAAAGTCACGCCTTGGTACAGTTTGGTATGATGACCGATGATCGCGGTCGCGCCGATGACGACGCCGGTCCCGTGGTCGATAAAGAATGGGGCGCCGATGGTCGCTGCCGGGTGGATATCAATACCCGTAAGCGCATGGGCGCGCTCAGACAAGATGCGGGCCTCAACCTTATATCCCTCTAAGTAGAGGACGTGAGCGATGCGATAGACGCGGATCGCCCGGTATCCGGGATAACAGGCGACGATTTCTTCTTTCGAATCGGCGGCCGGATCGCTCTCGAGGAAAAATTCCAAGTCCTCATCGAGGGCTTTTTTGATTTCGGGTAGGGCAGCCATAAAAGCATCGCCCCGTTCTTTGCCGTTGCTGGCGGCGATGAATAAGTCGTTCAAACGCGACGCGTTTTCGCATCCGACGACATAATTCTCAGCGGCCTCTAAGAAGGCATATAGTTCGTTTTTGCGGTCACAGGTTCCCATAGCCCTATCATTAAACCACAGGCATAGACGCGGCGCGAGCATTTCGAGAAAGAAAAAGCGCGTCCTGCGCGCTCTTTCTAAACTTCGCGTCACTCGGCGAAGAGGTCGGTCGATAGATAACGTTCGCCGGTATCGGGAAGGAGAACGACGACGTTTTTGCCGTGATATTGGCGATTTGCGGCGATTTGGAAGGCGGCGAAGAGGGCCGCTCCCGAAGAAATGCCGCACAAGATGCCTTCGTCGATGGCGATGCAACGGGCGGCGTCAAACGCGTCCTCGTCGGCAACTGGAATAATTTCATCCACCACCGAGCGATCAAGGGTTTCGGGAACGATGCCGGCGACAAAGACAGAAACCTCTTTTAGGTCTTCGGCGATTTCCGGACCGGTCGTTTTTTCATGGGCGAGGGGGTTGGCCAAATTGGTGAATTGGCTGAGGATGATGGAATTCGGGGTCGACTCATTGAGTTCTTTCGCTTTGGCGATGGCGCCTTTCATGCCTTCGGCACCCGGGGTGAGGACGATTCTTGCGCCATAGGCGGCGATAAGGCGTCTCCGTTCGATGGACATCGTTTCCGGCATGACGAGGACCGCTTTGTAGCCGCGGGAGGCCGCGAGCATGGCGATGGCGATGCCGGTATTGCCGGAAGTCGGTTCGATTAAGGTTGCGCCCGGTTGGATGAGACCACGGTCTTCGGCGTCTTTCAGCATGTAAAGGACGGGGCGGTCTTTGGCGGAGCCGCCGGGGTTGAATGATTCGACTTTGGCGTATAAGTGGGCGCAAAGACCCAGTTTCTTCTCTAAGGTATGGAGGCGGATGAGCGGCGTCTTGCCGATCGCCTCGCTGACGGATTCATAAATCATGACAATTCCTCCCATCAACCCATTTGAATCGGGTTCATAACAAACATACAAGATTATGTCCGAAAACGCGAGCGATACGCAAAATGGATGTTTTCTGAAAAGAAACTTTCCTTTTATAGAAAATGCTCCATAATCAACGCATGCTTCAACGTTTGTCCATCCACAATCTTGCCATTCTTGAGAATGTCGACCTTCGCTTCCAAGAAGGTTTTTCCATCCTCACCGGTCCGACCGGGGCTGGCAAGAGCCTCATCATCGATTCTTTGTCCTTGTTACTCGGTGACCGCGCTTCTAGCGAGCTCATCCGCGCTGGGGAAGAGAAGGCGACCATCGAAGGCGAGTTCGTGGACCGCAACCCCGCATTATCGGGTTTGCTTTCTAAGCTAGGCATCCCGATGGCGAACGACCATGTCGTCGTCAGCCGCCTCATCGGCCGGACGAAGAACGTCATCCGCGTGAATGGGGCCGTCGTCACCTTGGCCGATCTCAACAAAATCGCCCGTTTATTGGCCACCATCCATAGCCAATTCGATTTCGCCCGCATCCTCAATCCTGACAACTATCTGGAAATCATCGATGGGTTCGCCTTCGATTTGATCCATACCTACAAAACGGCCTACAAGGACGCCTTAGCGGTTTATCGCGACAAAGTCGCGAAAGTCAACTCCCTCAGGGAGCAGAAACGGAAGATCGAAGAGAACAAAGACTTCTATTCCTATCAATATAACGAACTCATGGCGGCCGACCTCAAGCCGGGCGAAGACGCCGCGGCGGCAGAAGAGGTCGCCACCCTTCGGAACTACGACAAGTTCTATGGTCTCATCCAGGAAGCCCGTTCCCTCATGGACGGCGAGATGCTGGAGAAGCTCTATGACCTCCGCGAGACCATCCATCGCCTATCGGCGATCCAAAGTCAGTACGGCGAGGTGGAAGAGAAGATTCAGGACCACTACGCCGAACTCGAGGATTTGTTCCGCGAGACGAAACGCAACTTCCGCGACATCGACTATGATCCCGCCCGCCTCGAAGAACTTGAGCAGCGTGAATTCGATTTGGCCGCTTTGAAACGGAAATACCACCGCACCAACGACGAACTCATCGCCTATCGCGACGAACTCGGCGAGATGCTCAGCCACGTCGAGAACATCGACGGTGACATCGAGAAAGCCGAAGCGGAAGCCAAGAAGGCCGAAGAAGCCTGCCGCCAAGCCGGGAATGAGCTATCCACCGTCCGCCGCCGCACGGCCTCCCATATCGAGAAGGAACTCACGAGTCATCTCCGCGACCTTCTTCTGAATGCCCGCTTCTCCATCGTCTTCATGACGACCGAATCCTTCACCGACAACGGAATCGACTTCGTCGATTTCCTCATCGAAACGAATATCGGCGAAGGGCTCAAGAGCATGGCGAAGACCATCTCGGGCGGCGAAGCTTCCCGTATCATGCTCGCCTTCAAGGCGGTCGAACTGCAGGCCAATCGAGTCAGCACAGCCATCTTCGATGAAATCGACACCGGCATCTCCGGCGAAGCCGCGATGGCAGTCGCCAAAAAGATCCGCGAGATCGCCTTGCGGACCCAGACCATCGCCATCACCCACTTGCCTCAGGTGGCATCGTTATCCGAGCATGCGTTCTTAATCCGCAAAGAGACTCGTGGCGGCCGTACCTACACCGAAGTGAAAGAGCTGGGCCTCGAAGAGAAAATCGAAGAGGTCGCCCATCTCATCTCCGGCGGCAAAGTGACCGAGAAACAACGGGAATACGCCCGGGAAATGATCTTGGATCAATAAGACACACCGCTATTGGCGGAAAAGATCGCTGTGGGTGCCTGTTCGCACCAAATACAGAATCACTGTTTCATTGGAATACTTGTAAATCAGCAACCAATCCGGCTCGATATGCAACTCCCGGCAGTTTTTGAAATCCCGCGAGGGACGGAGCGGATGATCGAGATATTTCTCAGGAAGGGGCGCCCCTTGACGGAGCAATTCCACCACCGTTTCAAAAGCGCGGATGTCGAGGCCGCGCTTTATGCATTGTTTGAAATCTTTTTTGAATTGGGTTGATCGGCGAATGCCATAAATCATCGAAGCAAATCCTCCATTAGCTCATCAACGCCCGAAAAAGTCTTTCCTTCATTTTTTTGATCCATCTTTTCCACTTCCTTGATCGCCTTCGCCGTCTTTTTGTTCGGCTGGCTGGCGGAAAGGGAGAAGGGGATGCCATTCGTGCGAATCACCTGGCGATAAAAAAGATTGATCGCTGTGGTCGGGGTCATGCCGATTTCGGCGAAAACCGCCTCCGCGTCTTTTTTTACTCTTTCATCGATTCTGACGTTGATGTTGGCCATGGTTGATTTCTCCGTTTCTACAGAAAGTCTACCTATGTGTGTTATTGTTGTCAACACAACGACAACATGATGATCCCGATGATTCCGAAAGCTTTTTTAAGCGCCTTCTACCTAATAAATAGACAAAAGAAACCGAATTTGACAAAAAAGAAAACCTCCCGTTTCCGAGAGGTTTTTTCTTTTAGTTGTTGTTGAGGGCCCGTTTGGAGGTCTTCTTGTAGAGGAATCTTTCGCTGCTCTTGCTCACCACCATCGAACCATTCCGGTAGTAGTTCCGCGCGCCGCGCTGGAACTTTACCGGCTTTAGTGCCTTTCGGCACTTATGGCAGACGATGACCGAGGGGATCCAAGCGAGGACGAGCGGCACGAGCATCGAGATGGCGTTCACCTCGCCCTCGAAGATCGCGAAGATCGAGATCGGGAGGAGGAGGCCCCAGGTGCCGATGAGCAGCCCGAGGAACATGAAGAAGTATTTCCACTTCGATAACGGCAGGTTCCCGACGATCTTATTCGTCTGGCCGTTCATCGCGAAGGTGTAGGACTTCTCGCGCCAACGGGTGGTCATGATCCACACCGGGTACAAGGCATAGGTCACCTTGGTGTCGTAGAGTTCGAGGTCATGCGATTCATAGTTGACTTCGTCATAACCGGAGATGGTCGTCCGGAACTGATCGATCGTCCCTTGGACGATGCGTTCGCTCGCCCGGGGGAAGACCTCTTCCTTGTCGACGTCGTATTTGTCGCTGAGGAAGCCAGCCATATAGACCGGTTCGAAGGGAACCGATTCCTCGTAGTCGAACGGTTCGATCGATTCCATGAGTTTGTCGTCGAGGGCTTTGGAGCCGTCGATGGGGATGTGGTCGAAGCCCATCGATCCGCCGCGGGTGATGGAGTAGTAGCTCTTCTCGGTGTATTCGTAGGTCGAGTCGCGCCACTTGCGTTCGATCATGCCTTTGTAGTACACGTCGCCGCGGACATTCGCGTCATGGAGCCAGAACGGGACATATAGACCCTTGATCTCTTCGACTTGGTTCTCTCTCTTGAAGATGTTCGGGAGGAACACTTTCTTCTTGAGGTAGCTACGGAAGGTGTCATCGAGGTCCTTCTTGGCGTTCTTGAAGGGGATGATGCGATCCGGTTTCAAGGCGCCTTGGAGACGGCCTTTGAGGATGACGGGGCTGCCGCAGTAGGGGCAGGTGGTCGCCGAGGTATTCTCATCGGCAATGAGTTCGCCGCCGCAAGAGTCGCAATGGTAAACATTGAGGCCGTCGAGCTCTTCCTGGCTGAAAGAGGCCTGATTGCCTTCCCACTGGAGCTCCTTCGGAGACTCGGCTTTCGCAAGCTCATCGGCGTGCTTCTTGACTTCGTTCGGGTCGAACTCGGCGCCGCAGAATTCGCAGCAAACCTTTTGGGACGACGAATTGAAGGTCAAAGACCCGCCGCAATTCGGGCACTTATATTGGATGTCGGCCATGATTATTTCACGACGTCCTCATCGCCGAACGGATCGCCGCATTCGGGGCAGAACCGCGGCGGATGCTGAGGATCTTCGGGCTCCCAGCCGCACTTATCGCACTTATATTGAAGGGCGCCGGCGGGCTTCTTCTCGCCGCATTCGGCGCAGAATTTGCCTTTGTTGACCGCACCGCACTTCGGGCACTTCCAACCATCTTCCGGCTTCTTGGCGCCGCATTCGGGGCAGAACTTGCCAGTGGCTTTGTGGCCGCAGGACGGGCAGGTCCAGCTGTTGGCGTCGGCTTTCCTCGCTTCCGCTTCGGCGGCCGCGCGCTGCTTGGCATCGGCTTCGATCATGCTGGCGGCGTTGCTGTTCGCGCAGGCCTGCATGGCCATATTCATGCCCATGAAGCCCATCATCGCGCCATTGTCGTTGCTGGCGGCGTTCTTCATCGCCTCGGCCTGGGCTTCGACGAGGGTCGCGCCCGCCATGCCGGCGTTGCGATAGACCGCTTGACGCTGGAGGTTCTTGATGAGTTCCTGGTCTTCCTCAGGAAGAGTGACGGAGGAGAGGGCGATCGAGGCCACTTCGAGGCCGCGGAGGTCGCGCCACT
>CAMYXQ010000046.1 GCA_947303105.1 uncultured Caryophanales bacterium
CATTTGCTTTCTCCAATCTTGCGAAACAAAGCGTGGAAGTTTGTGTGGATTTGTTTGGAAAAACCATCAACCGGCAATCCACGAATTTCCGCTGCCGTGGCAACGATATTCGGAATGTATTTCGGTTCGTTTCTTTTGCCGCGATATGGGGTTGGCGCCATATAAGGCGCATCGGTCTCCACCAGAATGCGATCGATAGGACATGCCTTTAGGCATTCTTTCGGGTTGATGGCGTTTTTGAATGTGATGGGTCCATCGAAACCGAAATACGCACCGAGTTTCGCGAACCGGGCCATCATCTCCGGAGAGCCGCTGTAGCAATGGAGGACAAATCCAGACTCAATCGGATTGGCGGCGATCAAATCATACAAATCTTGCGAGGCGTCTCTGCCATGGATGGTGATTGGGAGGCCCAACTCATTGGCCAAGGCAATCTGACGAACGAACCATTCTTTTTGGGCGGCTTTTGTTTCAGGATCGTTTTTCCAATGATAGTCCAACCCAATTTCCCCAATCGCCACCACTTTGTGGTGTTTGGCGAGTTCACGCAATTTTTCGATTGTCTCCGGCGTTTCGTTTTCATAGTTCTCCGGATGGACCCCGACGGCGGCATACACTGCAGGGAATCGCTCAGAAAGCTCCACCGCCTTTACGGACGAAGCGTAGTCCCAACCAACGCAAAGAATTTCTTTGACGCCGGCCGCAACCGCGTCGGCAACAACGGATTCGACTTCGTTTAAAAGACCTTCGTCATTCAAATGGCAATGGCTATCGTAGTACGCGGTCATGTTATTTCCCCACGCAGAAGCGGCTGAAGATCTCATCGGTCAAATCGGTTGTCGCGCCGATGCCGACCAATTCTCTCGCGGTGTTATATGCAGACATCAGGTCGGCGGCGACCAAATCGATCGGGGCTTGGTTCTTGCTGTCCTCAATGGCTTCTCTTAGAAGGAGGTCGATATTCCGTAACGCGCCAAGCTCGCGGGCATTGGAAAGGGACGGCAATTCATAAGCCTCTTTCGACAAGCCAAGCGATTCATAGATGGCGTCCAGTAGCGGACCAACTTCTCCTTGAATCGCCGAAACGGCAACGCCTTCAACAGATTCGTTGAGGTCGCGTTTGTTGAAACAAACGATTCTGTGTTTGCCGGCGGTTCTCTCTAGAATCTTTTCATCTTCTTCGGTATTGGGGTTTGTGGCATCCAAAACAACGATGACCAAATCGGCTTCTTCGATTGTTTTCAAACTGCGTTCGACGCCGATGGATTCCACCAAATCGGTACCTTCGCGGATGCCGGCGGTATCGAGGAACCGGACGGGGACCCCTTTGAGGTTGATTTCGCCCTCGACGATGTCTCTGGTGGTGCCTGGAATATCGGTGACGATAGCTTTGTTTTCGTGAAGCATCGCGTTCAACAAGGACGACTTACCAACGTTGGGGCGGCCGACAATCGCGATATTGATGCCGCTTCTGATGATTTTTCCTTCCTCGCCATGGCGAATCAAATCGCACAAGTCGGCGCGGATTGCTTCACAGCGGGCAACAATCGTCTGTTCATTGGCTTCTTCGATATCTTCGTATTCAGGGTAATCGATGTTCACTTCAATCAAGGCGAGCAAATCGGCAAGCGACTTCATGATCGGCTCCACCAATTTGCTGGTTTGTCCTTTATAGGACATCATCGCGATTTTTTTCGCTTCTTTGGTTGTCGCATTGATGAGGTCGTTGATGGATTCGGCCTCAATCAAATCCATTTTGCCGTTGAAGAAACCGCGCGAGGAAAACTCGCCGCGTTCGGCGTAACGGGCGCCTAGAGCAATGTAAGCGGAGATAATCTCGTTGGCGATCAAAGGCGAGCCGTGGCAGCAAATCTCCACCACGTCTTCGCCGGTAAAGGAATTGGGATGCGGATAAGCGATCAAAACGACGTTGTCGATCACTTCGCCGCCAAAGCAGATGTCGCCGACGTAAGAGGCGCGTTTGGTGATGGTTTTAAGTGGTTTGGCGAACAGTTTCTCAGTCAAATCAAAAACGCCATCGCCAGACACTCTGATGAGAGCAAGCGCGCTGATGAGCGGCGGAGTTGCCAATGCGACGATGACGTTGTTCTTTTCCATGGGGGTATTATATACCCAAACTCGGAATATATTTATTCTTTGCGGATTTTGCCGTTCACGGCATGGACGCGGATCGATCCGCCGCGGGTCTTAACAAGACGATTCGCGAAGATGATCGCTTCCTTTTGGGTGTCGAACAAGCGGATGGCTCTTTCGCCACCGGCAAGACGGACCTGCCATTTGCCTTCGGGGTTCTTGGTGACGTGGTAGGTTCTGGCCGCTTTGGGGTTGTCGACAACTTCGGTCTCGGCAGCGATCGGTCTTTCTTTTTCGACTTTCTCTTCTTCGGGAGCGGGCTCTTTTTTCTTGACGAGCTTGAGGATGAATTTCTTCACGACCGGTTCCGGTTTGAGCGCACGCTTGCGGGCGGCGTTGCGGATGGCGAGAAGGATGAGGGCGAGCAAAAGACCGGAGAGGATCCAGCCGACGAACCAGATGAGAATGATCCACCAGGCGATGCCGCCAAAGTTAAACATATACCACTGTCTTTCGGCGGTGTTGTCGGGTCTTAACCAGAAGAACAAAGAGGCAACGGCCACCCAGCCGGCACCGATGAGAAGGCCGAACCAGATGGTGCGTAAGCGAAGTTCCGGCTCAAGGTCGAAGCCAAGGAATTTAACTAAAGTTAAAACAGGAATGATGATACCAACGAATAACGGGCCTGAGACATGGAGGATGGCCGCCCAATTCGCTTCCGATCCTTCTTTGAGGATGGTGGTGTTCAAACCAAGGGCATAGATGATGGCCATCGCGGCCGCGACGGCGCCGAGCAAGGCAAAGACGCCGATGGCTTTCGGGGTCGGTCTTCCGTTGAGGTGGTTTTTGTGGTTGAGGCTCCATGCATCCGAGACCATTTTGATCAAGGACACAAGGCCGATGCCAATCGCTAAATCAAATTGGACGAATTTGAAGGGCACGTGCCACGAACCGACGGCATAAGACGGATTCGTCACGTTGGGGTTTGGGACCCAACCCATATAGGTATTGAGGGCCACCCAAACAACACAAAGCACGATTAAAATGTCGAGAATCAACGACACAACGTATCTGGCTTTTCTCATACTTTCCTCCGCTGATTGAAAGATTGTTCTAAATAAGTATAAGAACGACGGGCCTCTTTACAAAGAGGGAATTCGATTTTGGTTCGTTTTACCGCCAATGAACGCATTGGTGGCATAAAAAGAAAAAGGCCATAAGGCCTTTATTCTACATAGAAGATGTTGACGGCGCGTTCGTTCCCTTCGCCCGAGGATTCGGTTTTGATGTGCTCGCGACCTGTGAGGGTGTTGTGCACGATCCTTCTCTCGTCCGGGGTCATTGGGTCGAGTTGAACCGGGTATTTGGTGCGAATGACTTCGTCGGCCGCCCGTTTCGCCAAGTAAGCGATGCGGGAGTATTTGTCTTCTTTGTAACCGCCGGCGTCGACGAGGACGCGATAGCGGTGACGGAAGTGGTTGGAGATCGCGAGGCGGGCGAGCTCGTTGAGCGCCTGGAGGGTCCGGCCCGCTTTGCCGATGAGGACCGGGTTACGCTTCGAATCGACGCTGATGTGGATGATGCCATCTTCGATGGTGCTGGAAGTGGTGACTTCGATGCCCATCGCCCCGATGATCTTTTGGAGATATTCTTCGCCGTAGGCGGCCGCGTCTTCGATGGTGAAAACGACGATCGTGGCTTTTTTGGAGAAGACGCCCTTCTTTTCTTCGACGACTTTATAAAGGAGTTTGTCTTCGGTGACTCCAAGTTCGAGACATGCATCTGTGATGCATTCTTCGATCGATTTATTCGTATATTCTTTCATTGCTGTTTATTTCCTTTTCTTCTTGGCCTTGGCGGCGTTGATGGATTGGATGATCAGGGTCTGGGCGACAGAAATAACGGCGCCGATGGCCCAATAAACACCCATTGCCGAAGGTAGGGTCAAACCCATGACCGCGGTGATAACGAACATGAACCAGCCAACGGTTTTCATCGTGTTCTGGCTCTTGTCCTGCGCGGGGTTGGCGGTAAGTTTGGATTGCTTTTTCGTGCGTCTCTTTGCGAGCCACTGCGGGAGCTTCATCGCCACGAACTGCGAACCAACCATGATGATGAAGAGGATGACGGCGGTCCACCAACCGTGGTCGTTGAGATACCACTTACCACTGAAGTCCAAGAAGGTCTTGGAGATGGTGTCAGAAAGGTGAAGACCCAAAACCGAACCGGTGGACAAGGCGGCGCTTCCGCGGAAGGCGCCCCACACACCGATGAAGATCGGGAATTGGATGACCATGAAGAGAATGGAGGAGAATGGGCTCACTTTGTTGCGTTTGTAAAGCGCGTTCATCTCCTGCGACATGCGCATTTTCTGCGAACGATTCTCGTTGCTGTTTGGATATTTGGCTTGGATTTTGCTGATTTCCGGTTGCAAAAGCTGCATCTTCTGCTGATCCAACGTTCCTTTGAACGTGATGAGCAAGATGATGACGCGGACGAGGATCGTGACCAAAACGAGGGCAAGCAACTGGCCGGCACCGCTTAGGGTCGGGTCGAACGCGTTCGCGGTCTTGTCAAGCAACGCCGCGACGGGGTAAGAAAT
This sequence comes from uncultured Caryophanales bacterium, assembly GCA_947303105.1. Taxonomy (GTDB): domain Bacteria; phylum Bacillota_I; class Bacilli_A; order RFN20; family CAG-826; genus UBA4951. The sequence continues at coordinate 4,697 of CAMYXQ010000046.1, forward strand.
CAGGCCGGCGAAGAAGCCTTGCTTCCAGGCGTATTTCCAGGACTTGTATTCGATGTTGACGCTCCAGTCCTTATTGGCACCATAGGCGCCATATTGACGGCCTTCGACCGTGGTGATGCAGCTGCTGATGCTGCTGATCTGTCTGTTGACCGCGGTTTTGTAGGCGGCATAGAAGTCGGCGGACGGGCTGCCACCCAAACCAAGGTCGGCGTCATCAGACGCGCGGCATTCGCTCACCCAGCGATCGAGGTTGCTATAGAGGGTCGGCTCGCCGGTGGTGTCATCTAAGCCTAAGAATTTGAGATAACCGAAGTTTCTCAAAATGGAGTCGGGGTTGATGGTGGTTCCTTCGCCCCCGTTGCAGTCGGGCTCGGTGTACGCGTTGATTTGCGCAGCCGTGACCGTGGCGGTGCTCACGCCGGCGGCCGCGATGGCGGCATCGAGGACTTTTTGGTCAATGGTCTTCCAGAACGTTTGCGTCGGAACGACGTAACCACTGTTGATGGCCGAAGAAATCGTCGAATTCAGTAAGGCTGCTTTTTTGGCAGCGAAATTTCCGGTGTTGTCGACCGGAATGTAGGCGTACAACGTCGCGTTGTCGCCATAAACTTGCCAGGCAAACGGCGCGTAGTCCGCGGGGACGTCCGCTTGGTCGCAATAAACCGTGACGCCTTGCTCATAGGCGTAGGCAATATGGGATTTGTCCACGTCAGAGCAGAAGTTTGCGGAGCAACCAGATAAAGCGAGGATGCCGAAAACGGCTACCGCACCGAGCAAGATTTTCGTCTTTCTCTTATTTTTCAATGTTTTGCTCTCCGATTGATTTGAAGGCGGCGAGCAGCTCTTTTTTGATTTCATCAAACATCGGTGGTTTATATTCCGGCCGAATCGTGATGATGATATCAAGGGGTAGGTCTTTGGGAAGAGCTTCGTCGCAGATCGCGCGAACCTGTCGCTTGATCTTTACGCGATCAACCGCGCCACCGTTGCGCTTCCCGACGGATATGCCAACACGGGCGATACGCTCCGGCCTTTGCGAGAAGTAAACGTTGGTGAGTTGGCCGCGGACGCAATTGTGTTGATGAATGATGTCGGTGAATTCTTGGTGTTTTTTGACGCGATTGACACGTTTCATGCTTTGATTAGTCGGCTAATTTCGCTCTTCCTTTGGCGCGGCGGGCGGCAATGGTTTTGCGGCCGCTGTTGGTTGCCATTCTAGCGCGGAAACCCGCTTTGTTGGCATGTTTGATCTTTGAGGGTTGGTAAGTCTTTTTCATAATTTTCCTCCGGGGTTAACGAACCATGCGGGTAGATTATAGTTTTTTGTGTCCGCGCAAGCAAACACAAATGCGTGTGTGCGAGGCTTTTGTAAGTGGTTTTTGGTGTTGGTGCACAATCATGTTATCCACATAAAACAAAAAGGTGGCCAATGACCTTGTGTTTCACAAAATGTGTTTTGTTGGGTGGAAAACTTTGGTGGATAAGTTGTTTTTCTTTAGTATTTATCGATTGTTTTTGTATTTGTTTTGCTCTAAATACACCGTGTTGATATGTGGTTTTCCACAATTGGCGTTGTTTTGGTTATCCACATAGATTTATGTTTTTGGTGTTGAAAATTAGTGAAAGGTTTTGGGGGTTGTGGTATGTTTTCCCCATGAGCAAAAGCGTTAGTCAAATCGTTGCGGCTTGGGACCGCGCCCTGATCGTCATCCGGGAATCTGATGTCGACCGCGTTGTTTATGATTCCTTCTTCAGTCACACCTATGTCGATTCGTGGACCGATGACGAAATTCGCATCGTTGCCGGATCTGAGTTGGGTTGTGAAATCCTATCCAAAAACTATCTTGGTTTGGTTCGAAAGGCTCTCGGACCAGATCTCGGTCCAGCTACGAAAATCACCTTTGTTTATGGGGGTGAAAATCAAGAAAATAACGAAAAAGGCCCGCAAAACTTCTCTCTATTTTCAGATTCTTTCATCAATGAGAACCACACCTTCGAGACGTTTGTCACCGGCCAAGGCGACGCCAACCTCGAGGCGATGCAAGCCGCTTTGACTGTGGCTGACGCCCCGGGCGGCCTTTATAACCCGTTGTTTTTGTTTGGCGATTCCGGTCTAGGAAAAACGCACCTTCTGCACGCCGTCGCGAACCGGATTCTTTCAAAAAACCCAAAAACCAGGGTCCTTTACGTCACCGCGGACGACTTCTTTGATGTTTATATGAATTTCGCGAAGAGCGAGGAGCGTGGCGGAAGCTTAAAAGATTTCTTCCGACGCGAGGTCGACGTTCTTTTGGTCGACGACATCCAGTTCTTCTGCTCCAAGATTAAGACGCAAGACGCTTTCTTCACCGTTTTCCAGACTTT